>NZ_AZND01000223.1:0-5451 GCF_000576205.1 Methylibium sp. T29
TGCCCGACCTCGTCGAGCGCCGCCCGCCGCAGCGCGTGGCGCTCAGCGACGGCCGCACGCTGTGGTGGTGAGACCGAGCATGCTGCGTCCGGGCGGGCGCGGCCCCGACGGCCGCCTGCTGGTGCCCGAGCCGCCGTTCTTCATGCGCGGCGTCGGCCTGTTGCTGACCCTGGGTGTGCTGTTCGTCGCCGTGGCTGGCGGGGCCTACCCCGTGGTGCGGCGCCTGACACGCCGGCTCGAGACGCTGAAGCGCGGTGTCGAGACCTTCGGCGCCGGCGAACTGCACCACCGCGTGGACGCCACCGGCCGCGACGAGATCGCCGCGCTGGCGGCGAGCTTCAATGCGGCCGCCACGCGCATCGAGTCGCTCGTGCAGGCCAACCAGTCGCTGCTGGCCAACGCCAGCCACGAGCTGCGCTCGCCGTTGGCTCGGCTGAAGATGGCCCTGGCCATGCTCGACACCACGCCGGCCGAGCGCCGCGGTGCGCTGAAGGACGAGATCGAGCGCAACATCCGTGAACTCGATGCGCTGGTGGAGGAGGTGCTGCTTGCCAGCCGGCTCGATGCCCGCCACCAGCGCTCGCGCGACGGTGTCGACGAGCGGGTGCGCGAGCCGGTCGACGTGATCGCGCTCGCCGCAGAGGAAGCGGCGCGTGTCGACGCGGTGCTCGAGCTGCCGGACGAGGCCGACCGCGCCGCGGCGCTGCCCGCCACGCTGAGCGGCGACGAGCGCCTGCTGCGCCGCGCGCTGCGCAACCTGCTGGAGAACGCCCGCCGCTACGGCGGCGCCGGGGCGCCGGCGCTGCAGCTGCGCCGCGTCGGAGAGTGGCTGGAACTGAGTGTCAGCGACCGCGGTCCGGGCGTGCCCGCATCGCAGCGCGAGCGCATCTTCGAGCCGTTCTACCGTCTGCCGGGTCATGCCGAGCAGGCCGGCGGCGTGGGGCTGGGGCTCAGCCTGGTCCGGCAGATCGCCCAGCATCACGGCGGCGACGTGCGTTGCGAGCCGCGCGCGGGCGGCGGCAGCCGTTTCGTTCTCCGCCTGCCGATCGCGCCCTGAAGCGCGATGGCGGCGAGCGGCTCAGGCCGCCGCCGTCGGCGGGCTGGCGGCCGAAGTGTCTTCGCCCGGGCTCGCAGGTCGCGCGGCCGTCGCATCGACCTCGTGCGCACGTTCGGCATAGCGGTTGAATCGCCAGGCCGTGGCCTCCATCGTGATGCGCCGCCAGGTGGCCCGCTTCGCGGCCGGGCTCAATGCGGGCCAGTGCTGTACCTCGTCGAAGGTCCGGCCGCAGCCCTTGCAGACGTCGTCGCCCTGGCTGGTGGAACAGATCGCGATGCATGGCGCGTCGGGCGTGCTCGCGTACCAACCGAGCCACGCGGCCTTGGCTTTCGCCGGCATGGTGGCCTCGTCGCATTCGCTCTCGCGGTAGTAGACGAGCAGCGCATACACCTCGGCCAGCGCGCGCACCTCGGCGCAGGCGGTGATGCCGTCGGGCGAGGGCGAGCGCTCGCGCCACCAGTTGATGGCCGACTCGATGTCGGTGATGTGGATGCCGGCCATGGCCGAGTCCTGCGTCGTGCAGTCAGGCTTGCGCGGCGACCAGCGCGCTCAGCGCCGCTTCCACTTCGGCCGCGTCGACACCTTCGCCGCGCTGCACCGGCGCCTCGGCCAGCGCCGCCGCGCCCTCGGTCTTCAGGCGCTTCACCCAGCCGCCGGCCTCGCGGCCCTCGGCCAGGCCGGCGCTCTGCAGGAGCACTCGGTCGTCGGTTGCCGTGAGCTTGAAGAAGAACAGCCCGTTCTCGCGGTACTGCTTGAATTCGGGCAGCGCCTTGCCGGCCGCGCGTGCCGGCGCCTGCTTCACGGCCGGGCGGCTCACCGCCACCATCGCGCGCAGGCCGACCGCGTCGCGCAGCTCGCGCATCAGCGGCAGCGCCACCGCGCGGGCCTTGCGGGCGCCTTCGAGCAGGGCTTCCTCCACGCGCTCGGGGTGGGCCATCAGCTCCTCGTAGCGGGCCCGCATCGGGCCCACGTGCGACTCGATCAGCGCCACGCAGCGCGCCTTGGCCTCGCCCCAGGCGAGTCCGGCGCGCAGATCGGCACGCAGCGCGGCACGCTGTTCGGTGCTGGCGAAGGCGTCGTGGATGGTCACCAGCGAGGAGCCGTCGGGATCCTTGGCCTCGCCAGGCAGCCGCGAGTCGGTGACGATGCGCGCCACCGCTTCCTTCAGCGCCTTCGGCCCGCCCTCGAACAGCGGGATGGTGTTGTCGTAGCTCTTCGACATCTTGCGGCCGTCGAGGCCGGGAAGCGTGGCCACGTCCTCCTCGACCTCGGCGCGCGGCAGCACGAACAGCTCGCGGCCGCGGCCGAACAGGTGGTTGAAGCGCTGGGCCACGTCGCGCGCCATCTCGATGTGCTGGACCTGATCGCGCCCGACCGGCACGCGGTGGGCGTTGAACAGCAGGATGTCGGCCGCCATCAGGATGGGGTAGCTGTACAGGCCCATCGAGATGTTGGCGTCGATATCCTCGCCGGCCGCCTCGTTCGCGTCGGTCGCGGCCTTGTAGGCGTGGGCGCGGTTCATCTGGCCCTTGGCGGTCACGCAGGTCAGCAACCAGGTGAGTTCGGTGACCTCGGGGATGTCGCTCTGGCGATAGAAGGTGACGCGCTGCGTGTCCAGGCCGGCGGCCAGCCAGGTGGCCGCGATCTCCAGCCGCGAGCGCTCGATGCGGTCGGGCTCGTCGCACTTGATCAGCGCGTGGTAGTCGGCCAGGAAGAAGAAGCTCTCGACGCCGGGCTCGCGGCTCGCGGCGATGGCCGGCCGGATCGCGCCGACGTAGTTGCCAGGTGGGGCGTGCCGGTCGTCGTGATGCCGGTGAGGACACGTTGCGTCATGAGGGGCTCTTCCAGGAACTCGTCGGGTCGCGGATTCTAGGCAGGCGCCCCGGCGCCTCAGTCGTCCGTGCGCGTGCGCAGCCAGGCGGTGGCGATCAGCAGCAGCGGCACGAAGGTCTCCAGGCCTTCCTCGTGCAGATGGGACAGCGCGGTGGCCGTCCAGCCGAGCGGGCGGTGGTATTCGTCGGCCATCACGGCGGGCAGGCGGTCGAACACCTTGGACAGCACCAGCAGGCCGCCCGCCAGGACGACCAGCCGGCCCCAGGGCTGGCGGTAGAGGCGCCGGCGCAGGAAGGCGAGGGTGTTGTAGCCCAGGCCGGCCAGCACGGTGCCGAGCACGCCGAGCGCGATGAGGCCGCCGAGCAGCTTCTGCAGCGTCGTGACCTCGTGCCCGCGGTAGAAGTTGATCTTCAGGAAGCTGACGCCTCCGAACACCGCCTGCTTGTGCAGGTCGAGTTCGCGCGCGCAGAACAGCAGGCTCACTGCGGCCAGCAGCAGGGTGTAGCGGTTCAGGCCGCCGGTGGCGAGCACCACCACCGCCAGCAGTAGCCAGGCGAACACGCTGGTCCATTCGAGCGGACCGTCCTCCGAGGTGAGCCAGTCGACCATCGCGTGGTCACCCGACAGCGCGATCGCCACGAGCCACAGCACCATCGCGGCCAGCAGCGTGACCGTGACGACCTCGGCGCGGCTGATCGGCGCCCAGGCGTTCGACGTCAGGGAGGGGGAAGAGGGCAGCGAGCGCCCGGGGACAGCGTTCATGGCGTGGGAGCGTGGGGTGGGTCGCGGGATGCTGCAACGGGCAGCCCGGAGGGCCTGTCGCCGAGGCGTCGCAGGCCGGGCGATGATTATCGGCGGCTTGCGATACCCGCCTACACTGCCGGCCCATGAAGCGCATCGTGATCCTGATCTCCGGCCGGGGCTCCAACATGGAGGCCATCGTCGAGGCCTGCGCTGCGCAGGCTTGGCCGGCCCGGATCTCGGCGGTGATCAGCAACCGCGCCGACGCCGCGGGCCTGGACTACGCTGCCGCGAGAGGTATCGCGACGTCGGCGGTCGAGCACCGCGCCTACCCCGACCGCGAGCGCTTCGACGCCGCGCTGGCCGAGGCCATCGACCAGCACGCGCCCGACCTGGTGGTGCTCGCCGGCTTCATGCGCATCCTGACGGCGAGCTTCGTTCAGCGCTATGCCGGCCGCCTGCTCAACATCCACCCGTCGCTGCTGCCGGCCTTCACTGGCCTGCACACCCATCGGCGCGCGATCGAGGCCGGCTGCAAGCTGGCCGGCGCCACCGTGCACTACGTGACCGCCGAGCTGGATCATGGCCCGATCGTCGCGCAGGCGGCGGTGCCGGTGCTGCCCGACGACACCGAGCAGACGCTGGCCGCCCGCGTGCTGGCCAGCGAGCACCGGCTCTATCCGATGGCGGTGCGCTGGGCGGTCGAGGGGGCCCTGCGGATCGAGGCCAACGGCGTGGTGCGGCAGCGCGACGGCGCCGCGCAACTGCTGCTCTGAACTCCGCCCGGGCCGCAGCCCGGGCCTGCGCTCAGCGCACCACCAGCACCGGGATCGCGGTGTGCGTCAGCAGCTTCTGGGTCTCGCTGCCCAGCAACAGCGCGCTCATGCCACGGCGGCCGTGCGAAGCCATCACGATCAGGTCGCAGCCGCGCTGGCTCGCATGCTCGATGATGGCCTCGTAGGGATGCAGCGCCTCGATGGTGTAGGTCTCGCAGCCCAGGCCGGCGGCCTGGCAGGCGGCGGCGACCTGCTGCACGCGCCGCTGCGCGATCTGCTCCTGCGCGTCGAAGTACTCCTGCGGCGCCACCGGCTGGATCTCGCTGATCGCGCTGTAGGGGAAGGGCTCCTTGACGCTCAGCGCCTCGATCTTCGAACCCAGGGCCTTGGCGAGCGACACCGCGGTGGCGACGGCCTTGCCGGTGACGTCGCTGCCGTCGGTGGGAACCAGGATGCGTTGGTACATGGCGGCCTCCTTGGCTGCGGGACTGATAGGCGCATCTTGCGCCGTTGCCCCGCCCCTGATCTTGCCGAGGATCAAGCTTTGCGTCGAGCCTGCCCGCGGGCGCGGTGCGGACTTCCGCTCAGCCGCGCGCCACCGGGCGCGCCGGATCGGCGCACCATTCGCTCCACGAGCCCGGGTAGAGCGCGGCGCCGGGCAGTCCGGCCCGTTCCATCGCCAGCAGGTTGTGGCAGGCGGTGACGCCGGAGCCGCACTGCTGCACCGACTCGGCCGGCGGCCGGCCGGCGAGCAGCGGCAGGAAGGCGGCATGCAGCGCCGCGGGCGCGAGGAAGCGGCCTTCGGCGTCGAGGTTGTCCTTGAACGGCCGGTTCAGTGCCCCGGGGATGTGGCCGGCCACCGGGTCCAGTGGTTCGACGTCGCCGCGAAAGCGCTCCGGCGCCCGCGCGTCGATCAGCCGCACGCGACCGAGCCCGGCCTGCAACGCGGCGGCATCGACCGTCGGAACCAGCGAGGCCGCGGGTACATAGGGGGGCCGCGCCGCGACGGCCGCCGGCGTTTCGCTCTCCAGCGCGCCGCCGGCC
>NZ_AZND01000224.1:0-5426 GCF_000576205.1 Methylibium sp. T29
CTGGCGGCGGCGGCGCTGTACTTCGGCACGCTGCTGGCGCTGGGCGTGCGGGTGCGGCACTTCGCGCGCCGCGGCTGAAGCGGTTCCGGTAGGACGCCGCCTACAGGGCGTCGCGCCAGCGTCCGGCCGACAGGCCGGAGCCGGCTGCCTACAGTGCTTCCAGGTCGCAGCGCATGCGCGGTGGCCTCGCAGAACCGAACCCAACCGGCACCCAAGCACACCGAGGAGAAGCCCATGAACACCGCCCGTTCCACGTTCGCCGTGATGGCCCTGAGCACTCTGTTCGCGCTGGCCGCCTGCCAGCCCGCCGAAGGCCCGGCCGAGCGCGCCGGCAAGCAGATCGACAACGCCGCCGAGAAGGTGGGCGATCAGGTCGAGAAGGCCGGCGACAAGATCAAGGACGCCACCAAGGAAGCGAAGAAGGAACTGAGCAACTGAGGCTGCGCCCGGGCGGCGGGCCGGGGTCGGCTCGCCGCCGCTGACGATCCGCTCTAGACTCGGTGCATGCCCGCACCGTTTTCCGTCGAGGTGCCCACCGCGCTCGAGCATTTCGCCGCGTTGGTGGCCGACGACGCCAGCCTCTCGCTCACCGAGGCCGCCATCTCGATCGCCCAGGACGAGCACCCGTTGCTCGACAGCCAGTCGGTGCTGGCGGAACTCGATGCGCTGGCCGATCGGCTCAAGCGCCGCATCCCGGCCGACGCGCCACCGGTCCAGAAGCTGCGCTTCCTGAACCGCTATTTCTTCCAGGAGCTGGGTTTCGCCGGCAACCTGAACGACTACTACGCCAGCGGCAACAGCTATGTGCACGAGGTGCTGCGCACCCGCTGCGGCATCCCCATCTCGCTCGCGATCATCTATCTCGAGTTCGCCGGACAGGTGGGGCTGACCGCGCGCGGGGTGTCCTTCCCCGGCCACTTCCTGGTCAAGGTGAGGATGCCGCAGGGCGAGGTGATCCTCGATCCCTTCTCCGGGCAGTCGCTGTCGCGCGACGAACTCGACGAGCGCCTGGTGCCCTACAAGCGGCGCCAGGGCCTGCAGGGCGAGTTCGACATGCCGCTGGGCCTGTTCCTGCAGGCGGCGTCGCCGCGCGAGGTGCTCGCGCGGCTGCTGCGCAACCTGAAGGAGATCCACCGCGCGTCCGAGGACTGGCCCCGCCTGCTGGCGGTGCAGCAGCGGCTGGTGCTGCTGCTGCCGCGCGAATGGGACGAGCGGCGCGATCGTGGCCTGACCCAGGCCGAACTGGGCGTCTGGGAGGCCGCTGCCGACGACCTGGACGCGTATGTGGCGCACAGCCCGCAGGCCGAGGACCGGCGCGCGATCGCCGAGCGCGCAGCCGAGTTGCGGGCGCAGGGCCGGCCGCGCCTGCACTGATCCGCCGCGGAGCGATCCCGGCACGGCCGGGGCGCCCCATAAAATCCGTCTTTCGCCGGAGCGGCCCGCCAGGCAGGGGCCGCCCACTTGCCGACGCCGGCTGCGCGTCGCCCGCCTCGTCGCCCGTTCACGACCTCACCCATGACCCTGACCGCCGCCCAAAAGCAGAGCCTGGCCTGGCTCGTCATCGGAGCTGCGCTGGCGCTCGCGCTGTGGTTGCTGGGGCCGGTGCTCACGCCTTTCGTCATCGCCGCGGTGCTGGGCTATGCGCTCAACCCGCTGGTCGACGGGCTGACGCGCCGGCGCGTGCCGCGGCCGCTGGCCGCCCTGCTGGTGGAGGTGCTGGCCCTGCTGGTGCTGCTGGCGGTGCTGTTGCTGATCGTGCCCATCTTCGTGAAGGAGCTGCCGGTGCTGCGCGACCAGATCCCGGAGCTGCTGACGCGGCTGGATCGCTGGTTGCAGCCGACGCTGGCGCGCTTCGGCGTCGACGTGTCGCTCGACGTGGCCAGCATCAAGGCCTTCATCCTCGGCCACGTGGGCGACAACACTGAGAGCTGGATCGCCACCGCGCTGGATTCCCTGCGCATCGGCGGCAGCTTCATGCTGGGCCTGCTGGGCGGCGCGGTGCTGCTGCCGCTGGTGCTGTACTACGTGCTGGTCGATTGGCCGCAGATCGTGGCCCGCGTGCAGGCGCTGGTACCGCCGCGCCGTCGCCCCGGCTTCGACAGTTTCATGGGCGACTGCGATCGCATGCTCGGGCAGTACCTGCGGGGCCAGCTGCTGGTGATGGGCATCCTGGCGGCCTTCTACAGCATCGGCCTGGCGCTGTTCGGCTTCGACCTGGCCCTGCCGGTGGGCGTGTTCACCGGCGTCGCGGTGTTCATCCCCTACGTGGGCTTCGGGCTCGGCCTGGCGCTGGCGCTGCTGGTCGGCCTGCTGCAGTTCGGCGGGCTGTACGGCATCGTCGCGGTGGCGGTGGTCTACGGCCTGGGCCAGGTGGTCGAGAGCTTCTACCTCACGCCGCGGCTGGTCGGCGAGCGCATCGGCCTGCACCCGATCACCGTCATCTTCGCGCTGTTGGCCTTCGGCCAGCTGTTCGGCTTCATCGGCGTGCTGGTGGCGCTGCCGGTCAGCGCGGTCGGCGTGGTGGCCTTCCAGCGCCTGAAGGCGCTCTACCTCAGCAGTCCGCTGTACCAGGGGTGATGCCGTCCGCATGAAGCAACTGCCCTTGCAGCTCGGGCCCGGCCCGGTGCAGAGCTTCGAGAACTTCGCGGTGGGCGCCAATGCGGCGGCCGTCGGCGCCGTGCGCGCGGCATCGGCCTCGCCGACCCCGCTCTACCTGTGGGGGCCGGCCGGTGCCGGCAAGACCCACCTGCTGCGTGCGCTGGCCCGCGAGGCGGCGGTGCAGGGCCGGCGCGTCGGTGCCTTCGGTCCGTCGCTCGAGACGCCCTGGACCTGGGGCGAAGGCGTCGACCTGGTGCTGCTCGACGGCTGCGACGACTTCGACGCTGCCCGGCAGCACGCCGCCTTCGCGCTGTTCGTCGAGGCCGCGACGCACCGTGTGCCGGTGGTCGCGGCCGGGCGCCTGCCGCCGGTCGACCTGCCGGTGCGCGAGGACCTGCGCACGCGCCTGGGCTGGGGGCCGGTGTTCCAGCTGCTGCCGCTCTCCGAGGCGGAGATGCGCGTCACGATGCAGCGCGAGGCAGGCCGCCGCGGCATCGCGCTGTCGGACGACGTGACGGGCTATCTGCTGACCCGTTTCGCGCGTGATCTCGGCTCGCTGATGGCGCTGCTGGACGCGCTGGACGAATTTGCGCTCAGCGAGCAGCGCGCGGTCACCGTGCCCCTGCTCAAGCGCATGCTGGCCGAGCAGACCACGAAGGAAGGTGCATGAATCTCTGCCTGTTCGATCTCGACCACACGCTGCTGCCGCTGGATTCCGACCACGCCTGGGGCGAGTTCGTCGTGGCGCTGGGCTGGGCCGACGGTCCCGAGCAGCGGCGCGCCAACGACGCCTTCTATGCGCAGTACCAGGATGGCACGCTCGACATCGCGGCGTACGTCGAGTTCGCCACCCGCGCATGGCGCGGGCGCCCGGCCGCCGAGCAGGCGGCAGCCCACGATCGCTTCATGCGCGAGCTGATCCGCCCGGCGATCCGGCCCGAGGCGCTGGCACTGGTGCGCGAGCACCAGCAGCGTGGGGAGCTGACGGCCATCGTCACCGCGACCAACGAGTTCGTCACCCGGCCGATCGCGGCAGCTTTCGGCGTCGAGACGCTGATCGCGGTGGAACTCGAGCGCGACGCGGCCGGCGCCGTCACCGGCCGCATCCACGGCACGCCGTCGTTCCGCGAGGGCAAGACGGTGCGTGTGCAGCAGTGGCTGCACGGCCTGGGCCGGCGTGTGCAAGACTCCGAGCGCGTCACCGTCTACAGCGACTCGACCAACGACCTGCCGCTGCTCGAACTCGCGACCCACCCGGTCGCGACCAACCCCTCGCCGGCGCTCGAGGCGATCGCCCGTGAACGCGGGTGGCCCCTACTGAAACTGTTCCCATGATCAAGAGACTCATCAACAAGTTGCTCGGCAAGGGCGACGACGGCGAACCCAGCGCCGCCCGCCCCGGCAAGGGCCAGGCCAAGGCCGGCAAGCGCGTCGAGGTGGCGCAGGCCGAGCACGGCATCGACCCGGCGCTGGTCGACGACCGCGCGCTGAAGGTGGTGGCCACGCTGCACGAGGCCGGCTACGAGGCCTACATCGTCGGCGGCGCGGTGCGCGACATGATGCTGGGCCTGCGGCCCAAGGACTTCGACGTCGCCACCAACGCCACGCCGGAGCAGGTCAAGGGCCTGTTCCGCCGCGCCTTCATCATCGGGCGGCGCTTCCGCATCGTGCACGTGGTCTACGGCCGCGGGCGCGAACACGAGGTCATCGAGGTGTCGACCTTCCGCGCCTACCTCGACGCGGCCGCGGCCGAGCAGGTGGCCGGCAACGAGAAGACCTCCAAGGCCGAGCTGTCCGGCAAGAGCCACGTGGTGGACGCCAGCGGCCGCGTGCTGCGCGACAACGTCTGGGGCCCCAGCACGAAGACGCCGCGCGGCGCGACTTCACCGTCAACGCGCTCTACTACGACCCGCAGACGCAGATCGTGGTCGACTACCACGGCGGCATCGCCGACGCGAAGAAGCGCGTGCTGCGCATGATCGGCGACCCGGTCACGCGCTACCGCGAGGACCCGGTGCGCATCATCCGAGTGGTGCGCTTCGCGGCCAAGCTGGGCTTCGAGATCGAGCCCAAGACGCGCGCGCCGATGCGCGACTGCGCGGCCCTGCTCGAGGCGGTGCCGATCTCGCGGCTGTTCGACGAGATGATCAAGCTGCTACAGACCGGCCATGCGCTGGCCTCGATCGCCCAGTTGCGCAAGCAGGGTCTGCTCGGGTCAGGCCCCGACGCGCCGGGCATCTTCCCGCTGCTCGACGCGGTGCTGGCCGACGCCGGGCGCAACCCGGCCCGCGCCGCCTTCATCGACGCCGCGCTGGCCGACACCGACCGCCGGGTCGGCGAGGACAAGCCGGTCGCACCGAGCTTCCTGCTCGCCTGCCTGCTGTGGCACGAGGTGCTGGTGGGCTGGGAGCGCGCCAAGGCCCAGGGCGAGCCACCGTTCCCGGCGCTGCAGCTGGCGATCGACGGCGTGTTCGACATGCGCATCGGCGACATCTCGGGCCGCGGCAAGCTCGGTACCGACATGCGCGAGATCTGGATGATGCAGCCGCGCTTCGAGCGCCGCAGCGGCAGCACGCCGCTGAGCCTGGTGGAGCAGCCGCGCTTTCGCGCCGGCTTCGACTTCCTGCGCCTGCGCGCCGACACCGGCGAGGTGGAGCCCGAGCTGGCCGAGTGGTGGGAAGACTTCTCGCTCGGCGACGACGAGGAGCGCCGCGCCCTGCTCGAGCTGGCGCGCGAGCAGGACCAGGGCCGTCGTGCGGCTGGCGGCAGCATGGGCCGCAGCGGCGGACATCACACCGGCGGCGGCGGCGAATCCGCTCCGGCCGGCG
>NZ_AZND01000225.1:0-5371 GCF_000576205.1 Methylibium sp. T29
GACGGCGCGGCCGCGGGGCGCGGTCGCCGGCGGGACGGCCGGTGGCACATGGCGTCCGCTGCGACCGGCGCTCCCGCCGTTGCCCCCTGGCTACCGACGGAGACTTCTCGACGATGCGACAGTACTTCCTGCCCCTGCTGCTGGCTGCCGGCCTGCTGGCTTCGTGCGCCACCGTGGTGAACCCTGTCACCGGCCGCGAGGAGCGCTCGGTGATGAGCGAGGAGGCCGAGATCGCCGAGGGCAAGAAGGCCCACCAGCAGGTGCTGGCCGAGTACGGCGTCTACGGCGACGCCAAGGTCCAGGCCTACGTCGACGACCTGGGCCAGCGTCTCGCGAAGCAGTCGCACCGTGCCCACCTGCAGTGGACCTTCACGGTGCTCGACAGCCCCGAGATCAACGCCTTCGCGCTGCCGGGCGGCTACGTCTATGTGACGCGCGGGATCATGGTCTACATGGAGAGCGAGGCCGACCTGGCGGGCGTGATCGGCCACGAGATCGGCCACGTGACGGCGCGCCACGGCGCGCAGCGGGCCACCCGCCAGCAGACCGCCGGCATCGGCGTGCTGGCGGCGAGCGTGCTGGGCGCAGTGCTGGGCGTGGGCGACGTGGCGAGCCAGGTCTCGCAGAGCGTGGCCGCCGGCTACGTGGCGTCGTACAGCCGAGACCAGGAGCTGCAGGCCGACCAACTGGGCGCCGAGTACCTGTCGCGCAACCGCTACGACCCGCAGAACATGGTCGACGTGATCCGGGTGCTCAAGCGCCAGGAGCAGTTCGCCGCCGACCAGGCCAAGGCCGAAGGTCGCACGCCGCGTCAGGGCGGCGACTGGCTGGCCTCGCACCCGAGCAATGAGCAGCGCCTGCAGCAGATCACGCAGATCGCCGCCGGCTACAAGGGCAGCGGCTACGTCGACGACGGACGCGCGCGCTACCTGCAGGCCGTCAACGGCCTGCCGTTCGGCGACAGCCGCGAGCAGGGCGTGACGCGCGGGCGCAATTTCTATCACGAGCCGCTGGGCATCGCGCTCACCGCGCCGCAGGGCTGGAAGATCCAGAACGCGCAGGACGCCGTGACGGTGGTCAACGCCACTGGAGACGCCGGGCTCATCATGCAGACCGTGCCGGACAAGGCCGGCAAGAGCCACGAAGAGATCATCCGCAACCTCATCAAGCCGACCCAGGGGCGCACCGAGCCGCTGTCGCTGAACGGCCTGAGCGCCACGCATTTCGTCGGTGCGCGCCAGAACCAGCAGGGCCAGACGCAGAACGTCGAGGCCACGCTGGTGACCGGTCCGGGTGCCAAGAACTATGCGCTGCTGTATGCGGCCAAGAACGCCACCGCGCTGCAGAACGCCCGTCCGCAGCTGCGCGAGACCGAAGGCTCGTTCCGCGCTCTCACCGCGGCGGACCGCAGCGCGGCCCGGCCGTGGGTGCTGAAGTCCGTGGCCTATCCGCGGGGCGGTTTCGCCGAGCTGGCCCGCCGCTCGCCGCTCGGCGGCAACGCGGAGCAGCAGCTGCGCCTGATCAATGGCCTCTACGGCGCGACCGACGAGCCCAAGGCCGGCCAGCTGGTGAAGGTGGTGGAGTAGGTAGGGGTGCGCTTCAGCCCGCCGCGTCGACCGTCCCCGCGGCGCGCCGCTCGGCATGCTCGCGCACCCCGGCGGGCAGGCGCTTGAGCATGAAACGGATGGCCAGCGGCACCAGCACCAGGTCATCGACCACGCCGAAGAAGGGCACGACGTCGGGGATCAGGTCCAGCGGCGAGAACAGGTAGAGCACCACCATCGCCGTCCCCGCCTTCAACCACAGCGGCGCGGCCGGGTGGCGCAGCGCGTACCAGAGCTGGCGCGCGTCACCGCGCACTGCGAGCCACAGCACCGACAGACGTTTCCACATTGCAGGACCTCCGTGCCATCCGCGCCGCTCGGCGAGCGACGACGCTGGCAGTTGCGGCCCGCGGCGCCGAAACTCAAGGGGCCGCCGCCAGAATGTCGACCGATTCTCCCGCGGGGAACCCTGGGGCCTCTCGCGCATCAGACACCGATGACCATGACGAACGACTGGATCGAAGCCCTGAACCGCAGCCTGCGTGGGGCCGTTTCCCTGGTGCTGAAAATGGCGCTGACCCTCGCGGGCCTGGTGTTCATGCTCGGCGTGGTGGTCCTCGGCCTGACCCTCGGCGCGGTGCTGGTGGTGTGGGCGCTCCTGCAAGGCAAGCGGCCCCGGGCCGTGCGCTTCGGCCGTCACCCTGGCGCCGACTGGAATCGCTTTCGTGCGGCCGCCGCGGCGCGGCGCTCGCCAGGGGCTCGCCCCGACGTGCCGTCGCGCGGCGACGTCGTCGACGTGGAAGTGCGCGAGATCGCCGACCCGCGGCCGCTCGGCGACTGACGGACGGCCCGCTCCCGGCCCCCGACGGCCTCGGCGCCGCGAACCGTCCAGCCCGGAGGCACAGCACGATGGACCGCAGAGCTTGCTGGCCCGGGCTGCTGCGGGAGCCTTGGTGGCGACTGGGCTGTCGCCCGTCGCGGCCACTGCGGCGCAAGCCGGTCTTCCTGTGCTCACCCGACCCATCGCCCGCAGCGGCGAGAGGGTGCCGGTGGTGGGCATGGGCACCTGGCTCAGCTTCGACGTGTCGCCCGGCGATGCCGAGGCGCTGGCGCGGCGCAGCCAGGTGCTGGCGCGTTTCTTCGCCGGTGGCGGGCGCCTGATCGACTCCTCGCCGATGTACGGCCACGCCGAGGCGGTGCTGGGTGCGTTGCTTCCGACGCTGCCGCAGCCGACGGCACTGTTCAGTGCCACCAAGGTGTGGACGCCGATCGGCAGCTACGGCCCCACGCAGATGCAGCGCTCGCTCGACCTGTGGGGGCTGTCGCGTTGCGACCTGATGCAGGTGCACAACCTGCTGAACTGGCCGGCCCACCTGCCGACGCTGCGTCGCTGGCGCGCCGAAGGCCGGGTGCGCCACCTTGGCCTGACCACCTCGCACGGCAACAAGCACGACACGGTGCGCGAGCTGCTCGACAGCGAGCGCGACCTCGACACACTGCAGATCACCTACAACCCCGCCGACCGGCGCGCCGAGCCGCTGATACGGCAGGCGGCCGCCCGCGGCATGGCCGTGGTGCTGAACCGGCCGTTCGACGGCGGCAGCGTGCCGCGCCGGCTGCGCAACGAGCCGATGCCGACGTTCGCCGCCGAACTGGGCTGCAGCGCCTGGGCGCCGCTGGTGCTGAAGTGGGAGCTGGCGCACCCGGCGGTGAGCTGCGTGATCCCGGCCACCACCGACCCGGATCACATGGCGCAGAACCTCGAGGCGCTGCGCGGTCCGATGCCGGATGATCGCCAGCATGCCGCGCTGACGGCCGTGTTCGACCGCGTGTTCGGCTAGGCCCGTCGGACGCTAGCCGGGCGTCGAGGCGTCGCCGTCCTCGCCGCCGTGCGCCAGTGCCTGGCGGGCCAGTTCCTCCTCGCTGAGTTCGGGCGCCGCCTCCAGTGCGGCCAGCTCCTCCAGCATCTCGGGCGTGGCTTCGGCGTTGCCGAGCAGCACATCCTCGAGCGTGGGGTGAGCGACCGCGATCTCCTCGTGATCCTCGGGCGAGGGGTGCACGACGGCCGGGTCGAGCGCCGGCAGGCGGGCCGCGGCGAGTTCGAGCTGCTGGTCGATCAGCTTGGAGAAGTTGCCGTCGTCGGGCAGGGTGGTGGTGCTCATAGCGGGCCTCCTTGCGGTCGGGTCGACAGGCGGATCATGCACTGCGCGGCCGGTGCTTGCCAGGCCCCGGCGGCCACGCAATCCGACCTACGATCCGAACCGCGCAGCCGCCGTTGGAAGCCGATGAAACTCTACGCCCACCCGTTCTCGTCCTATTGCCAGAAGGTCCTGATCGCCTTGTACGAGAACGACACGCCCTTCGAGTGGGGGCTGCTCTCCCCGGACAACAAAACCCAGCTCGCCGAACACGCGGCGCTGTGGCCGCTGCGGCGCATGCCGGTGCTCGTCGATGCCGATCGCACCGTGATCGAGGCCAGCCTCATCGTCGAGCATCTGGACCTGTACCACCCCGGGCCGGTGCGTCTGCTGCCGACGGACGCGCGCGACGCACTCGCGGTGCGCAGCCTGGATCGCTGCTTCGACAACTACGTCATGACGCCGATGCAGAAGATCGTGCTCGACGTGCTGCGCCCCGCCGAACATCGAGATCCCTATGGCGTGGCGGAAGCGAGGCGCCTGCTCGACGCCAGCTATGCCTGGCTCGACGGCCGGTTGGCCGGGCGCACCTGGGCAGCCGGCGACGCCTTCGGCCTGGCCGACTGCGCCGCGGCGCCCTCGTTGTTCTATGCCGACTGGGTGCAGCCGATCGGCGCCCGGCATCGCGAATTGCGAGCCTACCGGCAGCGGCTGCTGGCACGGCCCTCGTTCGCGCGTGCAGTCGACGAGGCGCGGCCCTACCGCACGTTCTTTCCTCCGGGCGCGCCCGACCGGGACTAGCAATGACCGGCCCCTCGGTCTCGGCTGGTGCCGCGCTCTACATCGCGGGGGTTCAGTTCCTGTTCGTCACCACCTGGACGGTCTACGCGATCTATCTGCCTCAGCTGCTGGAGACCGCCGGTCTGCCCAGGGCCTGGGCGCCGTGGATCCTGCTGCTCGACCAGCTGGCGTTCCTGGTGGCCGACATCGCCACCGGCGTCTTCGCCGACCGCGTGCAGCGCACGCTCGGGCGCATCGGCCCGTGGATCGTCGGCGCGACGGCGCTGTCCTGCCTCGCCTTTTTGCTGCTGCCACTGGCGGCTCGTTCGGGCAGCGCCGCGTCAGGGTGGATGCTCGCGCTGACGCTGGTCTGGACGCTCAGCTCGTCGGCGCTGCGCGCGCCGCCCTGGGTGCTGCTCGGCCGCCACGCTGCACGCCCGGCGCTGCCGTGGCTGAACGCGCTGACGCTGCTCGGCCTAGCGGCCGGCGGTGCGGTCGCGCCCTACCTGGGTGTGCTGCTGAAGGGGGTCGATCCGCGGCTCCCGTTTGCCCTGTCCAGTCTCACGCTGCTCGCCACGACCGCCGGCCTGGTGCAGGTCGAACGCGCGCTGGCGCGGCGGCGATCGGCGCCGCTGCCGGCAGAGACCACGCAAATCCCGCACGTCGGTGGTGCCGGCCATGCGGCGTGGATGCTCGGCGTGCTGCTGCTGGCGGCGGCATACCAGGCCCAGGTGTTCGTCAATGCCGCGCCGCACTACCTGCGTTTCACTGTGCCGTCGGCGCTGGAATGGCTGCTGCCGCTGTTCTGGGTGGGCTTCGGCGTGGCGATGCTGCCCGGCGCTGCGCTGTGCCGTGCGTTCGGCGCCCTGCCGACCCTGGCCGCGTCCGCGCTGTGTGGTGCCGCGGCGG
>NZ_AZND01000226.1:0-5367 GCF_000576205.1 Methylibium sp. T29
ACACCGCGGCCTTGCCCGCGGCGGCCGCACCGGCCCCGACCACCGCCGAACTGCAGCGCGAGGTGCGCCGCATCCTCGCGGTGGCGGCGCCCGGGGCCCTGCAGTTCGAGCGCTTCGACCACCGCATCGACGCCGTGGTGATGCACCCGGTCTGGGGCCTGGTGCTGCTGGCCACGCTGCTGTTCCTGATCTTCCAGGCGGTGTTCTCGTGGGCCAACCTGCCCATGGACGCCATCAAGGACGGCATGGCCTGGCTCGCCGAGCAGACGACGGCCCGCATGGCCGAGGGCCCGCTGCGCAGCCTGCTGGTCGACGGCGTGATCGCCGGCGTGGGCGGCGTGCTGGTGTTCCTGCCGCAGATCCTGATCCTGTTCTTCTTCATCCTGCTGCTGGAGGATTCGGGCTACCTGCCGCGCGCCGCCTTCCTGCTGGACACGGTGATGGGCAAGGTGGGGCTGTCGGGCCGAGCCTTCATCCCGCTGCTGTCGAGCTTCGCGTGCGCCATCCCCGGCATCATGGCCACGCGCACCATCGCGAACTGGCGCGACCGGCTCGCGACCATCATGGTCGCGCCGCTGATGACGTGCTCGGCGCGGCTGCCGGTCTATGCGCTGCTGATCGGTGCCTTCATCCCGGCGCGCGACATCGGGCCGTTCAACGGGCAGGGGCTCACGCTGTTCGCGCTCTACGCGGCGGGCGTGCTGTCGTCGATGGCCGTGGCCTGGCTGCTCAAGCGCTTCTGGATGAAGAGCAGCTACCAGCCGCTGATGCTGGAGCTGCCTCCGTACCGCCTGCCCAGCCTGCGCAACCTGGGCTACGGTTTGTGGGAGCGGGCGCGCATCTTCGTGCGGCGGGTCGGCGGCATCATCTTCGCGCTGACCGTGCTGCTGTGGTTCCTGTCGAGCTACCCGGCGCCGCCCGAAGGCGCCACCGGGCCGGCCATCCAGTACAGCGCGGCGGGCTGGCTCGGGCAGGCGCTGGAGACGGTGTTCGCGCCGATCGGCTTCAACTGGCAGATCTCGATCGCGCTGGTGCCGGGCCTCGCCGCGCGCGAGGTGGTGGTGGGCGCGCTGGGCACGGTCTATGCGCTGTCGGGCAGTGAAGATGCCGTGGCCGACACGCTGATGCCGGTGATCGCGAGCCAATGGTCGGTGGCGACGGCCTATGCGCTGCTGGCGTGGTTCGTGTTCGCGCCGCAGTGCCTGTCGACGCTGGCCGTGGTGCGGCGCGAGACCAACTCCTGGCGCTACCCCGTGCTGATGGCCAGCTACCTGTTCGCACTGGCGTACGTGGCGGCTTCATCACCTACCGCGTGGCGCTCGCGCTGGCGGGCTGAAGGCGAGCGAACGATGCAGCACCTCGTCGTCGGCCTGCTGGTGGCGCTGTGTTCGGTCTATGCGTTGTGGTCGCTGATGCCGACGGCCTTGCGTCGCCCGCTGGCCGGGTGGCTGCTGCGCGTGCCGGGGGTCGGGCAGGGCGGCCCGCTGGCGAGCGTGCTGCATCGCGCGGCGGCCGGGCCCAACGCGTGCGGTTGCGATGGCTGCGATGCCAAGCCCGCGGCTCGGCCGCGCGCCGACGCGGTGGTGCCGATCCGCATCCACCGCAAATCCGGCAGGCGCTGAGAGGCGCACGGCCTCCAGCGCGGGCTGCTCAGCCCTCGATGCGCCGCCGCAGCCGGCGCATGCCCAGCCAGGCGGTGAGCGCGATCACCGGCACGGCCAGCGCAATGACCAGCTCCACCGGCACCGGCAGGTGGACCGCGTGCGCACCCTTGGCCAGGTAGCCCACCAGCCCCACGCCGTAGTAGGTGATGGCCGCCACCGACAGCCCTTCGACCGCCGCCTGCAGACGCAGCTGCAGGTGCTGGCGTGCGTTCATCGTCGACAGCAGCTCGCGCGCGTGCTCCTGCTGCAGCGTCTCGACGCGTGTGCGCAGCAGTTCGCTGGCGCGCGACACGCGCTCCGACAGCGCGCCCAGGCGCCGCGAGGCCCAGGCGGTGGTGGTGACCGCGGGCTTCAAGCGGCGGTCGACGAACTCGCGCACCGTCTGCAGGCCTTCGAGGCGGGTCTCGCGCAGTTCGTCGATGCGCTGCTCGACCAGATCGAAGTAGGCCGACGATGCCGAGAAGCGGCTGTGGTGCCGCGCGTAGGTGGATTCGACCTCGCGCGCGAGCCGCGTGAGCGAATCCAGCAGCCGCGCCTCGTCGGTCGTCTCGCTGCCGGCGCGGGTGTCGGCCAGGCCGGCGAGCTGGCGTTCGAGCTCGTCGAGACGGCGCGTGGTGTCGCGCGCCACCGGCAGGCCGAGCAGCGCCATCATGCGGTAGGTGTCGATCTCGAGCAGGCGCTGCACGTTGCGCCCCAGGCGCCGCGGCGTGATCGCCGGGTTGCCCACGCCCACCAGCCAGCGGCCGTAGCCGTCGGGGTGCAGCCGGAAATCGCTGTAGATCTGCAGGTCGCCGTCGGCGATGTCGGCACCGACCAGCGAGTCGGCATCCAGCCAGGCGTCGACCAGGCCGCGCAGGTTCTGCTCGGGGGCGTTGAGCACCAGCAGGTTGGTGGCGACCAGCAGCTCGCCGGGCACCGTGGACAGCCAGCCGTCCGGCAGGGCGCGGTAGGCCGGCGCGGCGTCGAGCGCCTCGTCGGCGCGCAGCGGGCGCCAGACCGTGTAGCTGACGAACTCGGTGTGGCGCTCCCAGCGCAGGCGGCAGCCCGGCAGGTCGATGCTCAGGTGGTTGGCCTCGGGCGCCGGCAGCGGCAGGTGCAGGTCGCGCAGCAGCGTCTCGAGATGGGCGCGGTCGGCCACCTGCACCTCGGGGCCGGAGACGAAGGCCAGGTGCGATACCGCCAGCGGCGGCTGCATCCGTTCATACGGCCGCGCGTGGACTTCGTTGTGGAGCGCGGTGCGCAGCGGGTGAGGGTGACGGGTCGGCATGGGTCGAGAGTATCCCGCGACTGCCCCTCGACCCGCAGTGGCGTACCTTGTCCCGTAGCATCTCGGACCGACCCTGACGAATCTCGATCACCCAACATGCTGCGTCGCCGTGAGTTGCTCCTTTCTGCCCTGGTGTCCGCCGTGCCGTCGGTGCGTGCTGCCGATCTGCCGTCGTTCCCGCGGGCCGCGTTCGACGCGAAGACCGTGGCCCAGTTGCTGAAGGCGCTCGGCCTGCCGGCGCCGGTGGCCAGCAAGGACGTGCTGCTGCAGGCGCCCGATCTTTTCGAGGACGGCACCGTCGTGCCGGTGACGCTGGGCTGCGCGCTGCCGGGCGTGCAGCGATTGCTGCTCGGCGTCGAGCGCAATCCGACGCTGCTCGCGGCCCTGTTCGAGCCCGGCGAGCCGCTGGAGCCGAACATCGCCATCCGCGTGAAGATGCAGGAGACCTCGAACGTGATCGCGCTCGCCGTCATGAAGGACGGCCGCGTGCTGATGGCGAACAAGGAGGTCAAGATCACGCTCGGCGGCTGCGGCGGGGCGGCCGAGCCGCAGCCGGAACAGTCGGCGCAGCCGACGCTGATCCGCGTGCAGGCCGCGGGGGCCGGCGCCACCGTGCGCTCGCTGATGAAGCACGAGATGGAGAGCGGCCAGCGCAAGGACGGCAGTGGCCGCACGATCCCGGCCTGGCACATCCAGGAGGTGGTGGCGCGCGTCAACGGCCAGCCGGTGCTGACCGCACAGTGGGGCACGGCGGTGTCGAAGAACCCCTTCCTGCAGTTCGGCGTGCGCGGCGTGAAGCCGGGCGACAAGGTCGCGCTGGCCTGGGCCGACAACCACGGCGTCAGGCGCAGCGACGAGGTCGCCGTCGCCTGACGTTCACCCCCGGCCGGCGAGGCGCATCAGCTCAGCGCGTCGGCCCAGATGTTCTTCGCCCAGCCGAGCGCGTACTGCGCCTCGAGCGCATTGCGCTCGCTCGACAGGCCACCGGAGCCGGCCACCGTCTTGAAGGTCTTCTCGGCCTCGACGTACTCGTGCACGCTGGCGACGTGCACCACCAGGTCCGGCGCGACGAAGCTGTAGCAGGTGTTGGTCAGCAGCGGCTTCGGGTTCGGCGCCAGGCCGGAGAGCTCGGACACGATGGCCGCAGCGGCCACCTTGGCATGCGAGTTGGCCATGTGGCCGGACTTGGGCATGCCGGCGGCGAGCTGGATGGCATCGCCGATCACGTGGATGTCCTTCGCGGCGGTCGACTGGAAGGTGAGGTAGTCGACGCCGACCCAGCGCTTGTTGGAGTTGGCCAGGCCGGTCTGCACCGCGATCTGCCCGGCGCGCTGCTGCGGCAGCACGTTCAGCACGTCGGCCTTGAAGTTCTCCTGCACCTCGAACTTGAGCGTGTTGCCCTCGATGCCCACCACCTTGTGCTGCGGTCGGTATTCGATCAGGCCGGGATAGAGCTCGCTCCAGGCCTTCTTGAACAGCGCGCCCTTCGAGGTCACGTCGGGGTTGGCGTCGAACAGCACGACCTTGGACTTCGGCTTGGCCTTCTTGAAGTAGGACGCCACCAGCGCCACCCGCTCGTAGGGCCCGGGCGGGCAGCGGTACGGCGCCTCGGGCACCGTCAGCGCATAGACGCCACCGTCGGGCAGGGCCTCGAGCTGCTTGCGCAGCGCCACCGTCTCGGGCCCGGCCTTCCAGGCCTGCAGCACGCGGCCCTCGGCATGGGCCTCGCTCAGGCCCGGAACGGTGTCGAGCTGCAGCTCGACCCCCGGCGACAGCACCAGCTTGTCGTAGCGGATGCTGCCGCCGCGCGCCAGCGTCACGGTCTTCTTGGCCGGATCGACCGCTGAGACGTAGTCCTTCACGACGGTGATGCCGTGCTGCCTGCGCAGCCCGTCATACGACGTGGCCAGCGACGACAGGTCGCGCGCGCCTTCGAGCACCAGGTTGCTGAGCGGGCAGGAGATGAAGCTGTCGTTGGGCTCGATCAGCACCACGTCGATCTTGTGGTCCGACAGCAGCCGCACGTACTTGGCCGCGGTGGCGCCGCCGTAGCCGCCGCCCACCACCACCACCTTGGCCGATTCGGGCACGTGCGATGTCGCGCAGCCGCCCAACAGCGCCAGCAGGCCGGTCGCGCCGGCACCCTGGATCAATGCACGTCTTTGCATGGCGGTCTCCTCGTCACTTCTGCGCTGCGAAATAACCGGCGATCGCGTCGAGCTGCGCCGGCGTGTAGCCCTTGGTGAGCTGGTGCATGATCGTCGCGGGGCGCTTGCCCTCGCGGAAGGCGGTAAGCCGTTCGACGAGGTAGGCCTTGTCGAGCCCGGCCAGCCGGGCAAGCCCGGCGTCGGTGGACGACGAGCGGCCTTCGGTGCCGTGGCAGTTGGCGCAGGTGGCGGCCCAGCTGCGCACCTGCAGGCGGCGGCGTCCTGGGCC
>NZ_AZND01000227.1:0-5341 GCF_000576205.1 Methylibium sp. T29
CCGTGCGCCGTCCTCCGGAGCGCCGGCGCACACCCACCACCACGCTCGACGCGACCCGTCTCGCACACCAGGCCAGCTTCGGGCCGACCGAGGCACTGGTGGCCGACATCCGCACCCGCGGCCCGAGCGCCTGGCTCGCCGCGCAGATGACCACCGCCAGCGCGCGCTACACCCGCGGTGGCAACGGCGACGTGCACCAGTGGACCGGCAGCGGCAACTACTGCGACGGCCGCAGCGCCACCTGCTGGCGCGACAACTTCTCGAGCCAGCCGCTGCTGTGGGACTTCTACCGCAACGCGGTCGGCGGCGCCGACCAGTTGCGCCAGCGGGTGGCCTTCGCGCTGCAGAAGATCGTGGTGGTGTCGAACCTGGAGGTCGAGGGGACCTACGGGATGCGCTACTACTACAACACCCTGCTCGACAACGCCTTCGGCAACTACCGGCAGGTGCTGAAGAAGGTGGCGCTGTCGCCGCTGATGGGCGACTACCTGAACAACGCCAACAACGACAAGGCAGCACCGAACGAGAACTTCGCGCGCGAGCTGCTGCAGCTGTTCTCGATCGGCACCTGCGAACTCAACGCCAACGGCACGCTCAAGGGAGGCGCCTGCTCGCCGACCTACGGCAACGAGACGGTGCGCCACTACGCCTATGCACTGACCGGCTGGACCTACCCGGCCGGCGGCAGCACCGCCTGGGGCTGCTGGCCGCAGAGCACCCATTGCCGCTACTACGCCGGCGACATGGTGCCGGTGGCGCAGTACCACGACACGCTGGAACGCCCGCTGCTGTCGGGCATCACCGTGCCGGCCGGCAGCAGCGCCGACCAGGCGCTCGAGGCGGTGCTCGACAGCCTGATGCAGCATCCGAACATGGCGCCGTTCATCGGGCGCCAGCTGATCCAGCAGCTGGTCGCCAGCAACCCGTCGGCGGCCTACGTGGGCCGCGTCGCGGCGGCCTTCAATGCCGGTCGCCACCAGGGCTTCGGCAGCGGTCAGCGCGGCGACCTCGCCGCCACCGTGGCCGCGGTGCTGCTGGACGCCGAGGCGCGCAGCGAGATCCCGACCCGCAGCGCCGGCAAGTTGCGCGAGCCGGTGCTGCACTTCACCGGCGTGCTGCGCGCGCTGGGCGGCCGCACCGATGGCGACGCACTGGGCTGGTGGTGGGGCGAGACGATGCGCCAGCACGTGTTCCGCCCGCCCTCGGTGTTCAACTACTTTCCGCCCGACTACCCGCTGCCCGGCGTGGCCGGCCTGAAGGCGCCGGAGTTCGGCATCCACAACGCCAACACCTCGCTGGAGCGGCTGAACTACCTGACCTACCTGCTCTGGTGGGGCGGCTCGGCGGCCAGTGCCGACGTGCCCGGCGCGCTGGCACGCGCGTCGACCTGCAGCCCTACACCGCCGACGCGGCCGACGCCGCGAAGCTGGTCGACCGCCTGTCGACGCTCGCGCTGGGGGCACGGCTGCCGAGCGCCACACGCACGCAGGTGATCGCGGCGGTCGAGGCCTACACCGCCCAGAACGACGCGCAGAACTGGGCGACCAACCGCGTGCGCCAGGCCGCCTACCTGGTGTTCGGCTCGCCGAACTACCAGGTGCAGCGCTGACGGCGCCCGGGCCTCGCTTCGGAGACTCTCGATGGCAAACCACCCCACGATCTCGATGGCGCGCCGCCGCTGGCTGCAGCGCTCGATGCTCGGCGTGGCCGGCGCGTTCGGCGCCGGTTCGCTGGTCAACCTGCTGACGGCCACGCGGCCGGCCTTCGCGGCCGACTACAAGGCCCTGGTCTGCGTGTTCCTGTACGGCGGCAACGACGGGCTGAACATGGTGGTGCCGAGCGATGCGACTCGCCACGGCCAGTACAGCGCGGTGCGTGCCGGCCTGGCGCTGCCGCGTGGCAGCCTGGTCGGCCTGAGCGGCAGCGACTACGGCCTGCACCCGGCGATGACGGCCCTGGCCCCGGCCTGGGCGGCCGGCCAGCTGGCGCCGGTGTTCAACGTCGGACCGCTGGTGCAGCCGCTGACCAAGGCGCAGTTCCGCGCGCTGCCCGACAGCTCGCCCTCGCTACCCGACAGCCTGTTCTCGCATTCCGACCAGCAGATCCTGTGGGAGACCGGCACCGGCGACGCACTGACGCGCACCGGCTGGGGCGGCCGCGCCGCCGACGCGCTGGCCACGGCCAACCCGGTGATCTCGGTCGGCGGCAACGGCCGCTTCGGGCTGTCGGCGCTGCAGGGCCCGCTGGTCCTGCCGGGCCCCGGCGCCACCTTCGGCGCCAACGGCCTGCAGCCGAGCGACCTGCAATGGGCGCCGAACGCGGCGCGCAAGGCCGCACTCGACGCCCTCTACGCGCCCACCGCCGTGGATGCGCTGGACAGCGACCTGGCCGGCAGTTACGCGCGCCAGCAGCGCGACGCCTTCGCGGTGTCGGCGCGGCTCGGGAGCATCGTCGCGGCACAACCCGGCGGCGGTTCGACGGCGATCGACGCGGGCTTCGCGCCGGTGATCGCCAACGGACGCGTCACGGGCGGTCTGGCGCAGCAGCTCTACCAGGTGGCCAAGCTGATCGAGGCGAACGCCACGGTGCAGGGCAACCGGCAGATCTTCTTCGCACAGCTCGGCGGCTTCGACACCCACGGCAACCAGATCGTCGGCGGCGACCCGCTGAGCGGCGACCACGCCCGCCTGATGAAGGCGCTGGCCGACGCGCTGGCCGCCTTCAACGCGGCCATGAACAACCTCGGCATGGGCGCCCAGGTGACCACCTTCACGCAGAGCGACTTCGGCCGCACCTTCAAGCCGAACAACAGCCTCGGCACCGATCACGCCTGGGGCAACCATCACCTGGTGCTCGGCGGCGCGGTGCGCGGCCATGCCACCTACGGCAGCTACCCGACGCTGGCCCTGGGGGGCCCCGACGACGTGGGCCAGGACAGCTGGGAGCTGCAGGGCCGCTGGATCCCGACCACCTCGGTCGACCAGTACGCCGCCACGCTGCTGAAGTGGTTCGACGCCACCGACGGCCAGCTCGACACCGTGCTGCCGAACCTGGCCAACTTCGGCAGCGCGCGCAACCTGGGCTTCGTCTGAGCTAGCGGGACGGTCGGCGGGTGCCGGCCTGCTTGTCGAAGGCCGCCGGCGGCAGCGTGAGGTCCAGCCCCCAGGCGGTGCCGCAATCGGCCGGGTCGGCCGGCGGGCGGACGACATGCGGCTCGGCGCGAGGCAGGTGCCAGCGCAGCAACCATCGTTTCCACCACAGGGACAGGTCCATGCACGCAGTCTGCGCGGATGCCGTTCCGGCGAGCGCCGGAATTGCGGGGCTTAAACGACCCATTGCCACCGGGTGAGGCGACGGCGTCGCCCTGCGGTGCGATCAGGCGTCGCGTTGCGGTCCGGCGCGGCCCGCCTCGACGACGAAGGCGGCCTGGGTGTGGACTCGCGCATCGGCCACCACCGGGAAGGCGGTGGCGCGCAGCTCGGCGTGCAGACGCTGCGGCGTGAGGTCGAGCAACACGTAGCCGCGCTCGTCGCTGCGTGCATGCAGCAGGTCGGGATTGCTGCTGCGCATCAGCGCGGTCGCGGTGTCGGACAGCCCGCGCGAGGTGAGCGAGCTGGTGGCGAACTCGCTGGCGACCACCGGCGAGCGCGGGTCGCCGACGTCGGCGCGCAGGCGCGCGGCCACGTGGCGGTGCACGTCGCCGCCGAGGCAGACCACGTTGCCTTGCGGCTGCCCCGCGATCGCCCGCATCAGGCGCGCGCGCGCCTTCGGGTAGCCGTCCCAGCCGTCGCTGAAGAGGCTGCGGCCGAGCGGCGTGTCGATGCCGCTGGGCGCGATCTGCGTGCCCTGGGCCAGCAGCCGCCAGCCGCGCCGGCTGGCGGCGAGCTGCTCACCGATCCAGTGCTCCTGCGCGGCGCCGAACACCGTGGCCGACTCGTCCTCGAGCGTCTCGCACTGCGTGAGGATGCGCCCCCCGGCGACGCCGGGCGCATTGCAGGGCTGCAGCGAGCGGTACTGGCGGTTGTCCAGCGTCCACAGGTCGGCCAGCCGGCCCCAGCGGTAGTGCGCGTGGATGCGCATCTGCGCGCCCACCGGCGCACTGTGCGGCGACACCGGCATGTGTTCGAAGTAGGCCTTGTAGGCGGCGGCGCGCAGCTGCAGGAACGCCGCCGCGCTGCGCGACGGGTCCCGTGAGGCGTCGGCGGCGTAGTCGTTCTCGACCTCGTGGTCGTCCCAGGTCAGCACCCAGGGGTGGGCCGCATGGGCCGCACGCAGGGCGGCGTCGAGCTTGTAGGTGACGTGGCGCTGGCGGAAGCCGTCCAGCGTGGTCGGCTGCGCCGCTTCATGCGATCGGATGCGCAGGCGCGCATTGCTGGATTCGTAGAGGTAGTCGCCGACGAACAGCACCAGGTCCAGGTCGCGCGCGGCGATCTCGCGGTGCAGCGTGAACTCGCCCTGCTCGTAGTGCTGGCAGGACGCCAGCGCGATGCGCAGGCGGCCGACCCCGGCCTCGGGCGCCGGCGCGGTGCGGGTGCGCCCGAGCGGGCTGGTCGCCTCGCCGGCATGGAAGCGGTAGAAGTAGCGCCGATCGCTCGGCAGACCCGTCACCTCGGCGTGCACGCTGTGCGCGTGCTCGGGCCGGGCCCAGACCACGCCGGTGCGCCGTTCGATCGAGAAGCCCTCGTCCTCGGCCAGTTCCCAGCGCACCGCGATGGGCGCGTCGGGCAGGCCACCGAGCGGTTCGCGCGGACTCGGGGCCAGCCGGGTCCACAGCACCACGCGTCGGGCGCCGGCATGCCGCTGGCGACGCCGAGCGTGAAGGGGTCGTCGCCACCGCGGAGCGTCTCGGCCCGCTCGCCACTGCGGCCGACGCCGGGCGCGAACAGCGTGCCGAGCGCCAGCGCGGCCGCGTGGCGGCCCAGGCGATGGAGGAAATCACGGCGCCACATGAGGCGGCCGATTGTGCCCAGCGTCCGTGAAGATCCGGTGGCGCCCCGCTGCGTTTCGTCACGACTTCCCTAGCTTGGCGGCTTGGCCGTGGCGGCCCGATCGCCTAACCTCGTCGTTCGGGCCGCGGCCCGCTTCATGCTTGTCGCACTGCAACCCTCGGCCATTCCCATGACCCGCACTTCTCTGCAAGCCATCACCTGGGGCACGGTCAGCGCCGCCGTGGTCAGCGCGATGCTGCTCGCTGCGGCGGGCGACGACGCGTCCGAATGGCGCTTCGAGCCACCGAGCGCGGGGGTGCGTCCGGCGTCGCTCGGCCGCAACGGCGCCACCGAGCGCCTGCAGCCGGCACCGCCGCCGAACCAGCGTTCGTCACCGGACGCCGCGTCGCGCT
>NZ_AZND01000228.1:0-5338 GCF_000576205.1 Methylibium sp. T29
CCCGGCCCGGCCGGCGAGCCGGGCCACGAATTCCGGCGCGGCCTGCACGCCCTCGAGCGCACGCTGCACGATCGCCTCGCGCGCGCCCGGCGGCGGCGAGTTCAGCTCCAGGTGGTACTGGAAGCGGCGGCGGAACGCCGGGTCGATCTGCTCGATGCGGTTGGTGACCCACACCACCGGCACCGGGTTGGTCTCGAGGATCTGGTTGACCCAGGCCTTGCCGCCCACCGAGCTCGAGGTACCGCTGTCGCTCTGCTCCAGCCGCGCCATCAGCTGCGCGGCGTCGTTCGACAGCGGCGGGAACACGTCTTCCACCTCGTCGAACAGCAACGCGACGTTCGGGCTGCCCTTCAGGAACACCTGGCTCATCTGCAGCGAGCGGTAGCGGTCGCGGCCCGACAGCGAGTTGCCGTCGCGGTCGGCCGACTCCACCTCGTACAGCTCGAGCGCGGCGGCCTGCGCCGCCACCTTGGCGAGCTCGGTCTTGCCGGTGCCGGGCGGCCCGTAGAGCAGCACGTTGACGCCGGGTTCATGGCGCGCGACCGCGTTCCTCAGCAGCGCCACCAGCATCTGCGCGTCGGCCGCGACGAACTCGAAGTCGGACAGCGTCAGCTCGGTCGGCGTGGCCGGCTTGGTGAACACCGCCATCAGGTCGCTCGGACCCTGGTACTCGCGCATCAGCACCGGCGGCAGTTGCTCGCTGACCTTCATCAGGTCAGCCAGGTCGGTGATGTTGTGCTCGGAGATCAGGTTCTCGACCATGCCGATGCGCTCGAGCCGCGAGCCGGTGCGCAAGGCTTCGGCCAGCTCGCGCTCGTCGACCTCCGCCACCTGCGCGATCGCCGCGTAGGCCTCCTGCGCACTCGACACCTTGAACTCGACGAGCAAACCGCGCAGGTCGCGCTGGTAGCGCGCCAGCGTGCCGTACAGCAGCAGCGCGCGCTCGGCCGGGTTGAGCTGCAGCAGACCGGCCAGCGCATCGATGTTCTTCTGCACCAGCGTCGATTCCTTCTTGACGCTGCGCTGCAACCACTCGGCGGTGGCGCCCAGCACGGCCAGCAGGTCCTTGGGCGCGTCCTTCACGTACTCGTCGATGTAGAAGAACAGCGTGCCTTCCTCGTAGGGCCCGCGCCACGCGCCGTGGCGGGCGATGAAGGCGAGGTCGCTCAGCGCCGCGTGGCCCTGCCAGGCTTCGTGCGCCTTGACGCGCTGGCCGAGGTAATCGCGCAGCCGGCGCAGCACGCTGGGCGGCCACACCAGGTGACGGCCGGTCAGCGACAGCAGCGCGCTCCAGTCGCGCCGCAGGTTGAAGCGCCCGAGGTGACGCAACGCCAGCGTGAGGACGAACTGCGAGCACAGCCGGTCGAGCACGGGCGCATCCGCCAGGCCGGGCGACAGCACGTAACGGGCGTCAGCAGCACTCCTTGCCATGGCCCCTTCTCCACAACCAAGACTCCGTGCGGGCCATCTTGGCCCAGGGCGCCCGTGCGAGCAAGCCCCGCGACGGGAGTCAGGGCGAATGCGAAGCCTTTACACCGCCAGGCCCGTGTCGGCTCAGCGCTCAGCGTTCGAACACCATCCTCAGGAAGCTGCGCGCCGTCACCAGGTTGGCGGGCGTGTGTGTCTCCTCGAGCACGCCGCTCATGCGCTGCAGGCGACGCGGGCTGCGCCGGGCGCTCCACACCAGCAGGTCGACGAGCCAGGGGCGCTCGTTGACGCTGCTGGCTTTCTCGTAGATCGCGAAGCGCGGCTTCAGCGCCGCCAGGTCGGCCTCGTAGCGGGCGCGCACGGCATCGTCACCGAGCGACAGCCGCTGGCCTTCGATCACCGCTTCGGCCGCAAGGACGCCGGTCTCGAGCGCCTTGCCGATGCCTTCGCCGGTGAGGGCATAGGTGCTGCCGGCCGCCTCGCCGGCCACCAGCAGGCCCGGACGTGAGCGGCGCGCGCCCTCGAGCGAACAGCGCAGCGGCGCCCCCTTCAGTTCGCCGAGCAGCGTGCCGCCTTCCATCAGCTCACGTGCCGGCGCGTGCACCTCGGTGAAGGCCGCGAAGACCTCGCGCAGGTTCACGTCCAGCATGCGGTGGCGGCCGAGGGCGTCGCGTCGATGGCTCTGCGCGACGCCGACGCCGATGTTGAACACGCCGTCGCGGCACGGAAAGATCCAGCCGTAGCCGGGCTTGAGCCGGCGATGCCACGCCACCTCGAGCTCGGTGATGCGACCGACCATGGCGTCGTTCTTGACGTAGCCGCGCAACGCCACGCCGCTGGGTGTGCGGCGGTCGCACACTCCCGCGGCGAGGCTGGCCTGCGGCACTGCGCCGCTGGCGAGCAGCACCCAGCGGGCGCGGATCTCGCGCGGCGCACGGGCCTCGTCGTGCCCCTGCAGGCGGGCACCGACCACCCGTCCGGCGTCCTCGAGCGGTTCGATGAAGCGCAGCGGCGCATGCATGCGCGCGCCGGCCTCCGCCGCGGCACGGCACAGCACCAGGTCGAGCTGGCGGCGCGGCAGCACGGCCAGCGTGCCCGGCACGTCGATGCGCCCGCCGCGCGGCGCGATGCAGCGCAGATGCTTCACCGGCTGCGCGAGCGCCATCACCTCGTCGAGCACGCCCAGCTTCGCCATCGCACGGTGCGCGTCGGGAATCAGGCCGTCGCCACAGACCTTGTCGCGCGGAAAGGCCTGCTGGTCGATCAGCACCACATCGACGCCAGCGCGCGCCAGCGTGCGGGCCGCCGCGCTGCCGGCCGGGCCGGCACCGACCACCAGCACCTCGCAGGCGGGGGGCAGGTCGGCGAGCGGGCGGTTCAGGCGGAGCAGGTGCATGCGTCGTCAGGCGAGCAGGGCCGAGGCACGGCCGGCATTCTAGAAAGCCCGCGTCTCACCAGACGGAGACGCGCTGCGCCTCGGGCAGGTAGAGCGCATCGCCCGGCTGCACGCCGAAGGTGGCGTAGAAGCCGGGATGGTTGCGCACCGTGCCGTTGGCGCGGAACTCGCCGGGCGCATGCGGGCCGGCCTTGATCTGCTCGATCAGCGCCGCCTCGCGCTGCTTGCCGCGCCACACCTGAGCGAAGCCGTAGAAGAAGCGCTGCGCGCCCTCCAGCCCGTCGATCACCGGGGCCGGCCGGCCACCGAGCGATCGCTGGTAGGCCTGGAAGGCGATCGCCAGGCCGGCGTTGTCGGCAATGTTCTCGCCCAGCGACAGCGCGCCGTCGATCGGATAGCCCGGCAGCGGCTCGTAGGCACCGTACTGCGCCACCAGTACGCCGGTCTTGGCGGCGAAGCGGGCGCGGTCCTCGGCAGTCCACCAGTCGCGCAGATTGCCGTCGGCGTCGTATTGGCTGCCCATGTCGTCGAAGCCGTGGCTGATCTCGTGGCCGATGACGGCACCGATCGCGCCGTAGTTCACCGCGTCGTCGGCGTCCGCGTCGAAGAACGGCGGCTGCAGGATGGACGCCGGGAACACGATCTCGTTCATCGACGGGTTGTAGTAGGCGTTCACGGTCTGCGGCGTCATGCCCCACTCGTCGCGGTCGATCGGCTGGCCCAGCCGAGCGAGCTGGCGCGCATGCTCGAACGCACGCACGCGCCGCACGTTGCCGACCACGTCGTCGCGGCGGATCTCCAGCGCGCGGTAGTCGCGCCAGCGCACCGGGTAGCCGATCTTGGTCACGAGCCGGGCCAGCTTGGCCTGCGCCTGGGCGCGCGTGGCCGGCCCCATCCAGTCCAGCGTGTCGAGGTTACGTCGGTAGGCCGCGAGCAGCTGCGCGACCAGCGCCTCCATGCGCGCCTTGTGGGCCGGCGGGAAGTGTCGGGCCACGTAGAGCTGGCCCAGGCCCTCGCCGAGGCAGCCCTCGACCAGCGCGACACCGCGTTTCCAGCGCGGCAGGTTCTCCGGCGTGCCGCGCAGCACGGTGCCGGTGAAGGCGAAACGGGCGTCGACGATCGCGCGGCCCAGGAAGGGCGTGTAGGCATACAGCACACGCAGCGTCGCGTAGGCCTTCCAGGCGTCGAGCGGCGCGTCGGCGAGCCGCGCCGACAGCGCAGCCAGGTAACTCGGCTGGCCGACCACCAGCCCTTCGGCGCGACCGGCCAGGCCGGTGCGCGCGGCGAGCCGTCCAGTCGATCGCCGGGGCCAGCGCGCGCAGCGCGGCGAAGTCGCAGCGGTTGTAGGTCTTCACCGGGTCACGGTTCTCGACGCGCGACCACTGCGCCCGGGCCAGCTCGGTCTCGAGCGCCAGCACGGCCCGCGCCGCCGCCTCGGCCGCGGCCGCAGGCTCGCCGGCCAGCACCAGCATCGCGGCCATGTGCGCCCGGTACTGCGCGCGCACCTCGCCGAAACGCGCGTTGTCCTCCAGCAGGTAGTAGTCGCGGTCGGGCAGGCCCAGGCCGCCTTGCGACAGGAAGGGAACGTAGCGCGTCGAATCGCGATCGTCCTGGCCGATGTGCAGGGCCAGCGGCACCCCCAGGCCGGCGCTGACGGCGTCGGCAAGCCATGCACCGAACTGCGCGCGATCGTTGATCGCGGCAACAGCCGCCAGTTCGTCCTGCAGCGGCGCGAGGCCACGCGCCTCGATCGCGGCCTCGTCCATGAAGCTGGCGTACAGATCGCCGATCTGCCGCGCCTCGCCGTCCTGGCCCTCGGCAGACGCCTCGTCGATCAGGGCCAGCAACTGGTCCTGGATGCGGTCGTGGATCTGCATGAAGGCGCCGGTGGACGCGCGGTCGGCGGGAATGGCGGTGTGCTTCAGCCACCCGCCGTTGACATGGCGGAACAGGTCGTCCTGCACGCGCACCGAGCGGTCGAAGCAGCCCTGCTCAATGCCCGACGCCGCCGCGCCACGGCCCGGTTCGGCCTGGCCCGCCGCCGACTCGGGGCCGAACAGCGCACGATGCAGCCCGCAGGCGTGGACAGGACGGAAGGGCGGGTCGTGCGGGCTCAAGAAGGCGTCTCCAGGCGGTCAGGGCGGCGCCTGCCGCTACAGGCGCACCGAGCGGCCGACGAACAGGATCGGCCCGGTCGGCCGGCCGATCGGCGAGCCGGTCTCGGGCTCCAGCGTGAGCTCGAACAACTGCCTCGCCTCCAGCGTCGGCAGCGTCGCGACCGGCAGTTCGGTGACCTGCCCGGCCCGCACCAGCCCGAGCGAGGTGGGCCCGGCAGCGCCTTCGGCCTTGGTCCAGAACTGCAGCGCCTTGCCCGGCGGCACGGCCTCGGTCGTGCCGACCGGCACCAGCCGCAACTGCCCGCCAGCGGTGGCCTCGACGACCCAGCCGGTGGTGTTGCTGCCCGGGGCCTGCAGCACCGCCAGGTAGCGAGGCGCGTCGGCCGGCGCAGGCGCG
>NZ_AZND01000229.1:0-5289 GCF_000576205.1 Methylibium sp. T29
GGCCACCGAAGCCAGCGCCGCCCCCAACCCCGGCCGGATCGGTGCCGCCGGCCATCGCGAGGTCCGGCTTGCCGCCCCCCTTGCCGCCGACCTGCTGCGCCACGAAGTTGACCAGCTCGCCGGCCTTGACCCGGGCGGTCGCATCGGCGGTCACGCCGGCGGCGAGCTGCACCTTGCCGCCCTCCACCACTGCCAGCACGATGGCCGCGCTCTTGAGCTTGTTCTTCAGCTGGTCCAGGGTGTCGCGCAGCGCCTTCGCGTCGGCGCCTTCGAGCCGGGCCGCCAGCACCTTCAGACCCTTCACGTCGACGGCCTGTGCCAGCAGCCCGTCACCCTGCGAGGAAGCGAGCTTGCCCTTCAGCGCGGCGAGCTCCTTCTCCAGCGTGCGCAGCTGCTCCAGCACCGCGGCGACGCGGCCCGGCACCTCGGCCGGCGCCGCCTTCAGCGCGCCGGCCAGACCGGCCACCGTGCCCTCGAGCTGCTGCACGTAGGCCAGCGCGTTGTCGCCGGTGATCGCCTCGACGCGGCGGATGCCGGCCGCGACGCCGCTCTCGGCGACCACCTTGAACAGCCCGATGTCGCCGGTGCGCTGCACATGGGTGCCGCCGCACAGCTCGCGGCTGCTGCCGATGTCGAGCACGCGCACCTCGTCGCCGTACTTCTCGCCGAACAGCATCATCGCGCCGAGCTTCTGCGCCTCCTCCATCGGCAGCACGCGCGCCTGTGTCGGCGCGTTGGCCAGGATCTCGGCGTTGACGATCGCCTCCACCTTCGCGATCTGCGCATCGCTCATCGGCGCGTTGTGCGCGAAGTCGAAGCGAGTGCGCTCGGCGTTCACCAGCGAGCCCTTCTGCTGCACGTGGCCGCCCAGCACTTCGCGCAGTGCCTTGTGCATCAGGTGGGTCACGCTGTGGTTGCGCACGGTCCTGGCGCGCTGCTCCCCGTCGACCCGCGCGTTCAGCACGTCGCCGACCCGGATCTCGCCCTCGACCACGCGGCCGTGGTGGCCGAACACGTCGGCCTGGATCTTCTGCGTGTCCTCCACGATCACGCGGCTCGTGCCGTTGCGCAGCTCGCCGCCGTCGCCGACCTGGCCGCCGCTCTCAGCGTAGAACGGCGTGTGGTCGAGCACGATCACCGCGTCGTCGCCGGCCTTCGCGCTCGGCACGGCCGAACCATCGACGTAGACCGCGGTGACCTTCGAGCCCTCGTGCACCAGGTGCTCGTAGCCGTGGAAGGTGGTGGCCGCACCGGCGTACTCGAGGCCGGCGGCCATCTTGAACTTGCCGGCCGCGCGCGCCTGCTCGCGCTGGCGCTTCATCGCGGCGTCGAAGCCGGCCTGGTCGACCGTCACGCCGCGTTCGCGGCAGACATCGGCGGTCAGGTCGAGCGGGAAACCGTAGGTGTCGTGCAGCTTGAAGGCGGTTTCACCGTCGAGGGTCTTCGCGCCGCCGGCCAGGGCCGATTCCAGGATCTCCATCCCGTTGGCGATGGTCTGGAAGAAGCGCTCCTCCTCCTGCTTCAGCACCTCGGTCACGCGCGCCTCGGCGCGGGCCAGCTCGGGGTAGGCCTCGCCCATCTGGCGCACCAGCTCGGCCACCAGCGTGTGGAAGAAGGGCTTGCGGGCGCCGAGCTTGTAGCCGTGGCGGATGCCGCGGCGGGCGATGCGGCGCAGCACGTAGCCGCGGCCCTCGTTGCCGGGGATCACGCCGTCGACGATGGTGAACGAACAGGCGCGGATGTGGTCGGCAATGACCTTCAGCGACGGCGAGTCCTTGTCGCTGTCGCCTGCGCCGGCCGCGTCCACCGCCTGCTTGGCCGCCGCCAGCAGCGCGACGAACAGGTCGATCTCGTAGTTGGAGTGCACGTGCTGCAGCACCGCGGTGATGCGCTCCAGGCCCATGCCGGTGTCCACGCTCGGCTTGGGCAGCTTGTGCATCACGCCCGCCTCGTCGCGGTTGAACTGCATGAACACGTTGTTCCAGATCTCGATGTAGCGGTCGCCGTCCTCGTCGGGCGAACCGGGCGGGCCGCCGGGGATCTCGGGGCCGTGGTCGTAGAAGATCTCGGTGCACGGGCCGCAGGGCCCGGTGTCGCCCATCATCCAGAAGTTGTCGGAGGCGTAGCGCGCGCCCTTGTTGTCGCCGATGCGCACGATGCGCTCGGCCGGCACGCCGACCTGCTTGTTCCAGATCTCGTAGGCCTCGTCGTCCTCCGCGTAGACGGTGACCCAGAGCTTGTCCTTGGGCAGCTTGAAGACCTCGGTCAGCAGCTCCCAGGCATAGGCGATGGCATCCTGCTTGAAGTAGTCGCCGAAGCTGAAGTTGCCCAGCATCTCGAAGAAGGTGTGGTGCCGCGCCGTGTAGCCCACGTTCTCGAGGTCGTTGTGCTTGCCGCCGGCGCGGATGCACTTCTGTGCCGTGGTGGCGCGCGAGTACGGGCGCTTGTCGAAGCCGAGGAACACGTCCTTGAACTGGTTCATCCCCGCATTGGTGAACAGCAGCGTCGGGTCGTCGCCGGGCACCACCGGGCTCGAGGCCACGATCTGGTGGCCCTTGGACTCGAAGAACTTCAGGAAGGCGGAACGGATCTCGGAGGCTTTCATGCGGGGGCTCGGTCGGGTCGGCGGGCGGTGCGCGGCGGCGGTCCGCGACGCGCGAATGCTGGCGCAAGTGCTTGATTCAACAAACTTTTTCATTATAGGTTTGCAACCCTCATGGCCTGCGTGGAACAGGGTCGGCGCGTATCATCGAAAACCGGTTCCGGAGACACCGCATGGACATGAAGAATTCGCCGCTGGCCACCCTGGCCGACCCCACCCTGCTGAAGACCGCCGCGCTGATCGATGGGGCATGGGTCGACCGCGGCGAACACTTCGCCGTCACCGACCCTGCCACCGGTCAGGTTCTGGCGCAGGTGGCCAACCTGGGTGCTGCCGACGCCGAAGCCGCCCTCGCCGCCGCGGCGCGCGCCTGGCCGGCCTGGCGCGCCAAGACCGCCAAGGAACGCGCTTCGGTGCTGATGAAGTGGTACCAGCTGCTGCTGCAGCACGCCGACGACCTGGCCCGCATCATGACCGCCGAGCAGGGCAAGCCGCTGGCCGAGGCCAAGGGCGAGGTGGGCTACGGCGCCAGCTTCATCGAGTGGTTCGCCGAGGAAGCCAAGCGCGTCTACGGCGAGACGGTCCCGACCACCGACAACAACAAGCGCTACCTGGTGCTGAAGCAGGCGATGGGCGTGTGCGCGGCCATCACGCCGTGGAACTTCCCGATCGCGATGATCACCCGCAAGGTCGCGCCGGCGCTGGCCGCCGGCTGCCCGGTGGTCATCAAGCCGGCCGAGCAGACGCCGCTGTCGGCGCTGGCCGTTGCCGAGCTGGCGCAGCGCGCCGGCATGCCGGCCGGCGTGCTGAACGTGCTGACGGCCGACGCGGAGCGCTCGATCCAGATCGGCAACGTGCTGTGCGCCAGCGACACCGTGCGCCACCTGAGCTTCACCGGCTCCACCGAGGTCGGCCGCATCCTGATGAAGCAGTGCGCGCCGACCATCAAGAAGCTGAGCCTGGAGCTCGGCGGCAACGCGCCCTTCATCGTGTTCGACGATGCCGACCTCGACAGCGCGGTCGAGGGCGCGATGATCAGCAAGTACCGAAACGCCGGCCAGACCTGCGTGTGCGCGAACCGGCTCTACGTGCAGGCCGGCGTCTACGACGCCTTCGTCGAGAAGCTGGCGGCGAAGGTGAAGGCCATCAAGGTCGGCAACGGCTTCGAGGCCGGCGTGACCCAGGGGCCGCTGATCGATGAGGCGGCGCTGGCGAAGGTGGAATCCCACGTGGCCGACGCGCTGGCCAAGGGTGCGAAGCTGCTGACCGGCGGCCAGCGCATCGGCGAGCGCTTCTACGCGCCCACGGTGCTGGCCCAGGCCACGGGCGAGATGCTCTGCGCCCGCGAGGAGACCTTCGGCCCGGTGGCGCCGGTGTTCCGCTTCGAGACCGAGGCCGAGGTGGTGGCGCTAGCCAACGACACCGAGTTCGGCCTGGCCAGCTACTTCTACAGCCGCGACGTGGGCCGCATCTTCCGCGTCGGCGAGGCGCTGGAGTACGGCATGGTCGGCATCAACACCGGCCTGATCTCGACCGCCGAGGTGCCGTTCGGCGGAGTCAAGCAGTCGGGCCTGGGCCGCGAGGGCTCGCACCACGGCATCGACGACTACGTGGAGATCAAGTACCTCTGCCTGGGCGACATCCAGAAATGACCCCCTGCTGAGCCACGGACATCATGGAACTGCGTCACTGGGTCCTCGTCGTCTTCCTCGCCTCGGCGCTGTTCATCCACTTCCGCGGCAAGGTGCGTTTCCCGCTGAAGCGGGCACTCGACTTCACCATCGTGCTGGCGCCGGTGAACGCGCTGATGTACCTGTTCTCGCGCGTGCCGGCCAAGGCCTACCTCGACCCGCAGCAGTTCCCGGAACTGGCGCCGCTGCAGGCGAACTGGCAGACCATCCGCGACGAGGCGCTGAAGCTCAACGACGAGGGCCAGATCCGTGCGGCCGCGAGCTACAACGACATCGGCTTCAACTCCTTCTTCCGCACCGGCTGGAAGCGCTTCTACCTCACCTGGTACGGCAAGGAACTGAGCAGCGCCAACGCGCTGTGCCCGCAGACGGTGGCGCTGCTGAAGAGCATCCCCAGCATCAAGGCAGCGATGTTCGCGTCGCTGCCACCGGGGGCCACGCTGGTGCGGCACCGCGATCCCTACGCCGGCTCGCTGCGCTACCACCTGGGACTGACCACGCCCAACGACCCCGGTTGCTTCATCGAGGTGGACGGCCAGCGCTACCACTGGAAGGACGGCGAGGTGGTGATGTTCGACGAGACCTTCATCCACCACGCCGCCAACGAGACCCAGCAGCAGCGCGTGGTGCTGTTCTGCGACGTGGAGCGCCCGTTGCACACGGCGCCGGTGCGCTGGTTCAACCGCATGTTCGCAACCCACGTGATGGCCGCCGCGTCGTCGCAGAACGAGACCGGCGACGAGCCGGTGGGCGCCATCAACCGCTTCTTCGCGTTCGCCTACCAGCTGCGCCTGAAGGCCAAGGCCCTGAAGGTCAGCCACCGGCAGGTCTACTACGCCGGCAAATGGCTTCTGATCGTCGGCCTGCTGTGGCTGCTGTTCTACTGAGCGCCGCCTGATCCCGCCGGGCCCGGCGCAGGGCCGTCGTCCCCGCGCTCGTCGTTGGCCGCCTCGACCGGGCCGCGCTCGACGTGGTTGGCGAAGCCGGCGCGGCCCA
>NZ_AZND01000230.1:0-5285 GCF_000576205.1 Methylibium sp. T29
CCCTCGCGGCCATGATCTGATCGCTGACTGCCGTAGTCAGGACGACCGCTGTTTCGTCGATGCTTTCTAGCCAGCCGACTTGATGGAAGATGACGGCGTGGGCTTTGGGGGCGCTGGATCGGTCGATCCAAGTCGCGTCGTCCACTACCGAGGCATCCTCCCAAACAACAAGGATGAGCCTCATTGGCAAAGCTCCACGACCCCGGCCGCACAAGCGCACTTTCGATACTGGATCGATGTGTCGATCAGAGCCCGGGTCGTCGACCCGAAGGAGTCATCGACCAAGGCTGAAGTGGGGGCACGAGGCCACCGCCAACGATCCCTGTTCTGGCTTCGTTGATGTCGCGCACGACGCTAGGGTCATGGCGGCACTCACGATAGGCAGGCACCTCGCGAATGACCGTATCCGCCCGCTGATTGATCGTGACATGCTTCACCTCGATCTTGCTGATTGCGGCTGCAGCAGCTTTGGCAGCGGCCTCACCGGCTTGCTTGGCTGCTTCGCTCACGGCGGATTGCTCGGCGGTCTTGTTGTCCTGCCCAGCGCCGTAGAACCACCAGCCGGTCGCGGCATGGCTGGCGCCTAGCATCACGACAGCGGCCAATACGGCGTAGATGTTCACCGCCACGCCTCACGAACCGACCGGAACGTCAGAGACAGGATCGCCATCGGCGCAGCGGCAGAGAAGCCCAGGCCGAGGACGAGGATCACGACTGAAGCCAGGAGCTTCTCCGTGAAGGCGCGCATGTCAGCTCCGGAATGCGTCAGCCTTGGCCTTCGCGGCTTCCACCTCAGCGACGATCTTTGCGATCTTCTCCGGGTGACGCTTGAGGTTGTGGTGATACCAGAAGGCGCCGCCGGCAAAGCCGAGCACGCCGAAGAATGCAGCGAAGATGAGTTCCATGATGGTTCCTTTCAGGAGGTTGCCCACTTCCGGTAGGCGGCGGATAGCTTTTCGTCGTAACGGTTCTCGTAGAAGCGAGGGCCGTTGTAGATGCGGGCGAAGGTCTTCCAGTCGCCTCGCTGGAGTTCGTCGGCTAGACCTTGGTGCTCGATGAACGCGATGAAGGCGTCAAGCTGGGCGCCCTCCGATTCCTGCATGGCCTTGACGAACTCACGGACCCCAGCGAAGCCGACGATGACGTGGTTGAAGCCCATGATCTGGAAGCGCCCCCACGATGCAGACTTGCACGCTGCGTCGTAAGCGAGGGACTGCGCTTCCTTGAGGCGGTCCTGCTCTTCCTGCCACGTCTTTCCGTAGTGGATGCGAGTCCAGTTTGGAAAGCACAAGGTCGGGTGGGACTGCGCGTAGGCGCCCTTGGTCAGCTTGTAGAACCAGTGCCCCTCAAACAGCGTGACCACCGACCCGTCAGGATTGAACCCGCCGCGCGGGGCTTCTACTTCGCAGACAGCCCGGACAGCCGCGAGCGGGCAGTGCAGTCTCTGGGCGGCGCGCTCGAAGTCCTGCGTGGCGAGTTTCATCACCGCGCCAGCACGTAGGACCGAAGATCGGATTCGCTGTACTTCGATCCGGTCGGGTCTTTGACGTAGACCGGCGCCTTGAACAGGACTCGGACAGCGGTCGGGCTAGACCAGTTGGCATAGTCCCAGGGGTAGAAGCCGAACTTCTGCCACGTCGGGTTCTGGTCGATCGTGGCGTAGCCGGTGGGGCCGGCGTAGTTCGCGAACTGCACGCCATCGCGCCAGGCCTGGAAGTAGCCTTGACCACCCGCCCGCGGGTCGATCCGCATCTTGATGACGAATACCGTCCATTTCGTCTTCGGGATACCGGGAGAAGCAAAGGTGCGGGTCTGGTTCGTGGCCTGTGTCGGCGGGCTGTTGGTGTTGCTGCGAACGAACAGCATCAAGCGATCCTTCTCGGCCTGGATAGCAGACCAAGGATTCACCGTTTGGCTGGTGGTCTGGTGGTACTGCGAGATCACCGCTTGGAAGTCATAGCCTCCGTCCGGCATCAGGAGACCGAAGGCGTGCCAGATGTCCACGTAGGGCTTGATCGACCCAGATTGCACCGTCCACCAACTCACCTCGCAGCGCTTCGAACCGCCACCGCCGGCCGTGCTGTCGTTGCGGGTCGGCGCAAACAGCAGCACTTGCTTAGACGGATCGAGCGGATCGGCGACCTTGCCGAAACGCTTGCCGGCCGGGCTCGTTGAATTGAAGTAACCAGCGGAGTCGCTCAGGGACGAGACGCCACCAACACCAACGCCGGCACACTCCAGACCGGCGCCGCCCTTCTGCTGGGCGAACGGCTTGTTCGCATCAAGCTCCGCGAACACGTCGGCTGCCGCGATGGAACTGGCGGGAACGACAGGCGGGACCGGCGTCGAGGCAGGGGGCGTTGGTGCCGGCGCACCCTGAAGCACGGATACCGCAGCCTCAAGATCGGCAATGCGCTTGCTCAGGCCAGGATCGGCGGGGATCGTGATCGACTGTCCCGGGATGACTTGCTGCGGGACTTGGACCGTCACGTCCGCGAAGGACGAAAAAAAGGCGCCCGAGAGCGCCAGAAGGGCAACGAACTTTTTCATGGGGTTCCTTGGGTTGCACGAATCTCTTCGCGCTTTTGGTAGACATTGCCGGTCACGTAGGCGCCGACCGTTCCGAGAATCACGAGGCTGTAGGTGCCGGCGTCGATCTTTCCGAACCACGTCAGGACGGTGGTCGCCACGCCGCAGCCGAGGCACAGCAGGAATCGCCGGCCTCCGAACTTGTTGAGGTCCATCAGAGATCACCCGGCCCGGTGTGCTCGATGTAGCCGCGCTTGCGGGGCTTGACCCACCCATGACGCTCAGCGATGCCACGGAAGATCCGCTTCCACAGCCATTCGAAGATCAGGAGTACCGAGTAAAGAGCGGCCAACATCGCAGCCGCATCGCCCCATGAGTTGATCCCGATGTCTGCGATAAAGACGGCCACCCATGCGGAGCTGCCTTTCACGATGCTGGTCTTGGTGTCGTGTTCCATGTCATGTTCTGGTGAATGTTTTGCCAGGGCTACGAGTTTGGGAAATGGGCTGTCGGCGGCGTGAAGGCGCCCGTGTACCTAACGACACCCTTCGTCACTCGAATTGGGCCAAGCCGCCCATCAAAGTAGCTTGATGCGATGAAGAAAGGCTCCGCAGAGCCTAGCTTTAGGTCTCGTGTCGACGCGGGGATGGTTGAACTGGATACGGTAGATCCACCAGCAGAAGCGCCACCGACCCAGAAAGCGTAAGCAGCGCCGTTCTTCGTCACGGCCCAATGCACCCAAGCATTGCGCGGCACGTCGAGAGAACTGACGGAGCCGCCAGTCGCCCCCGCCGCGTAGCACTGGAGTTGGGCGTTGTTGTCGATCCAGATGTGAAACCCGACCGACTCAAAGTTGTTCATGTTCGAGTAGATCGGCTGGGCTGCGGCCGGTATGGCGGTGATGTAGATCCACCCCTCGACCGTAGCTAGCCCCGAACCGAAATCGAAATCTGTCGATGTCGGGATCAGCAGGTAGTCGCCCGTACCGTCGAACAGGGCCGCCTCGTCGCCGAATGGAGCGGTGTCGTCGCTAACTTGGGCGTTGCCGACCGCCGTGACACTGTGGGCCGAGTTGCTCTCGTCAACGAAAGTCGTACTCCCGTCCGTCCCCGTCATCGGGAGAAGAAGCACGACGCTGGAGAAGTCCGGGTCAGGTCCACCACCACCGCCAGACGCCGTGTCGATGAAGATGTTCATGCGAGGGTGCGCGTGTACTTGATCGTGAAGCTCATCCCCAGGCAGGCGCTGTTTGAGGTTGTCGTGATGACAATATCGTCACCAGCAACGAACACGTTCGAACTCGCGTGGGCCTGACTCTGCTCGGAGCTTGAAACGGAGTTCGCAGTACCGCCCAGGGCCGTGGTGTTGATCTTGAATGTCGCAGTGACCGTACCGCTTTCAGAGATCGTCGTTGTCTCGGTGATCGTCCCACCATGGGCGGCTTTGACGACGATCTTGTATGACTTGTCGGCAACGGTCCCGATATAGCCAGCCATCATCTCGTCAGTCTGCGTCGTCGAGGCACCACTGCCGCCCGCGCTACCGCCGCCATGAACACCACCTGGCCCGCCGCGGTCATCCGTGACGCCCGTCACTCCAGAACCGTCGGTAACGACGATCTCGACGCGGGCATAGTCGGTATCGTTGTTGTAGTTGGTGTTGGCGGTGCTGAAGTCGAGCGTCCCGTCGGACTTGTCCACAGAGACATAAGTCGTGACGCTCGTCCCAAAGGTGTGGTTCTCGTCACTCTTCGAGAACCCGCCCCAACGACCGCCGTTGTATCCGCGAACCAGCCCAGTCGTGGTACTTGGCTTGTTGGAGTAGCACCCGGTCCAAGCGATCCCTAGAAAGTTCTCATTCACCTGCACTTCAGGCGAAGCGGAAGCATTGATGGTTTGAGGAAAGGTCATGCTGCTGCCTGTAGTTCAGTGCCCCGGCCGACTTGGGCAGAGAGTTGGTAAACGCCGACGTAGACGGTTGCTTGAGGGCTACCAAAGTCGGTCGTCTGATCTGCCGAGCTGTACTCGACACTCGTGGTCGTTGAGGTGAGCGTGCGAACGACGGTCGTGTAGGTGTTGTCGTCATAGATGTCGATCGAATAGGCTTCCACCGACTCACCCAGAGGGATAGAAATCCCCAATGGGCCGATCGTTCTGGTGGAGAGTCGTGAGCGCCTTTGCCAGGTCAAGGTGATGTCACCCGAGTCCCTGGTGGCCCTCACGTCGAACGGGCTGAACGGCTTGAGGCCGACACCCATGTTTGTGAAGAGTTCGTCGTCGGCCGTATCGAGCTGCCTTCCAAGGGTCACGCCACGGTAGGTTCTTTCGATGCCGAGTTGGCCGGTCTCCATCGGAACCCTGCGCATGCCCGCTGCCTGAAGCAGCAGGAAGGTTTCCCCACTGGTGTGGCCTGTCATGGCCCATTCAGTCCCCCTGGAGCCCCTCAGAAGCCCGCTGAGGATGTAAACACCTGTGCTGATGAGCGATGCTGTCTTGAACTGCCCCAGTTCCCAACGACCATCCACTCCGATCGCGTATGCGTTGATGGACTGGTCGTTGAGGATCGCGTCACGAGTAGAGCTGCTGAGTTCACCCGAACCAACATCAACCGTCACCGTGCTTACTTCATCGAAAATACGGGGGCCGGTCCAATCAGCAAGCGTCGTGGAGCATGTACCGAAGATCGCTCGTTCCGTGATGGTTGACAGCGTTGCGCCGTCTGGCATTAGCCTGAGAGTGCCGCCGGGCCACTTTTCT
>NZ_AZND01000231.1:0-5282 GCF_000576205.1 Methylibium sp. T29
CGGCGCGCACACGCTGACTTCACCATGGGGCTGCGCGCTGCCGGCCACATCGATCAGACCGCTCGGCGATGGCCATGTGGATGCGTCGGGGTTCCTGGCCAATGCGTTGCCGCGTGCAGGCTATTCGCGCGACCTGGCGTGCATTCAAGCTGTCGCGGCCACCGCCCATTGCGGCGTCAAGCACCGCAGTTTCCGAACTTGAAGAAGTCAATGACAGATCCAAATCGCAAAGCCCGTTGGTACTCCGTGGCGTTCACCGTGCTTGCCATCGACCAAGCCGCCAAGACCTTCATCGACCTGACCACTCCGCTGGGCTGGTCACGTGAGGTGACGACGTTCTTCAATCTGGTCCATGTCCTGAACCCGGGCGCGGCCTTCAGCTTCCTGGCAGGCGCCGGAGGTTGGCAGCGCTGGTTCTTCCTGGTGATCGCGCTGGGAGCATCGATATGGCTGGCTTGGATGCTGGCCAAGCCAGTGCGCCGCCTCGAAGCCCTCGCTTACAGCTTGATTCTTGGCGGAGCGCTGGGCAACGCCTTCGACCGCGCCGCGCGCGGTCAGGTGATCGACTACCTCGACTTTCACCTGCGCGGCGTGCACTGGCCGGCGTTCAACATCGCCGACATGGCGATCACGGGAGGCGCAGTCGCGTTGGTAGCGGCTTCACTTCTCGGGTACGGGGACGTCAAGCCCGCTTCGCGCGGAGACACCTGACCCAAAGCCCCTATGCAGTCGGGGCAAACCTCGAAGAAAACGTCAGTGCGGCGGCCGTCTATCAGTGCGAGTGCGGCCTCGGGCTGGAGGCAGAAGCCGCATCTGCGCCCGATTGCGGTGATTGGAGCCTGAAGTACCTATAGGGCTGACGAGGCACCATGTGCGTTCATGAACGGAGTTGTCCATGAAGATCGGCGAACTCGCAAGGATCACCCAGACCCAGGTGGAGACCATCCGCTTCTATGAGCGCGAGGGCCTGCTCGAAGAGCCGCCGCGCAGCGAGGGCAACTTTCGGCTCTACAAGCCCGAGCATCTGGAGCGCCTGGCCTTCATCCGGCATTGCCGTTCGCTGGACATGACACTGGATGAGATCCGTGCGCTGCTGCGCTTCCAGGACGCGCCGCGCGACAACTGTCATGCCGTCAACAACGTGCTGGACGAGCACATTGAGCATGTGGCCACGCGCATCCGCGAGTTGAAACACCTGCAGCAGGAACTCAAGGCGCTGCGCAATCAGTGCGATGGTGTGGCGGCCGAATGCGCAATCCTGGATGGCTTGAAGAACGTCACGTCCCGCGGACAAGGCCCGGTTCATGGAAACGGTGCCGCTGCCCCCGTCGCCCGCAAGCCGCGGCGCTCGATTCGTGCCTAGCTAGCGTCGGTGGAGCGCCGCGTTCAGCTGGTCAGCGACTTCGGCCCAATCGGCGTCCTGCGCGATGAGTTCCCCCAGCAGGCGCGCCTGCGCGGCGGTCCAGAAACTCGCATCCTCGAGCTTCGTCCCGGCCGCCAGCGGTGAGTGGTGCTCGATGAAGTCACGGATGGACGCCACATCGGCAGGCAGTCCCAGTTGGGCGAAGAGTTCCGAGAAGCGGTGAAACGGCTTTTCCATGCTGCGATTTTGCCCTGACCGTTGTTCTGCCCACGCGCTCCCAGCGCAGAACCAGCACAGCACCCCTGCTGGATCGCCTCGCTGCCTGATCGCGGCGCGTCACGCAACACGGGCGCGGCGCAGGGATGCCGCGCGTACGAGCGCGCGCCAAGGCCTCCAGCGCGGCAGCGTCAGTCGTGCGACGCATCGGGCCACGGTCGCGGGGTACGCCGCTGCAGAGCAGCAGACGCCTTGTGATTCAGTGTTGTTCGCCTTGATCAACGTCATCCGGGGAGGACATCTCGCGGTGTGAAATGCCTACGTGGATGAGCATTTCGGCCACGCGTCGAGCAACGATCACGAAGAAGAGTGGCTGCCATGACAGCGGAAGGATTCCGGAAGAACCCAAGGTGGCGCTACATCGTGCCTGGCCTGACCTTGGCGCTCCTCACTGCCGGGTACGTCGCGTACGACTACTCCACCGAGCGCGGAAGGCTGCCCGACGGTTTGATTCAGGCCAACGGGCGCGTCGAGGGCGACGACATCACCGTGTCGAGCAAGGCGGCGGGTCGGATCGTTGCCGTCGAGGTTCGTGAAGGCCAAGCCGTCGTCTCCGGACAAGTTCTGGTCAAACTCGACGACGAGCAACTGCGCCTGCGCGTCGACCAGGCGAGCGCTGCTTGCGCGATGCTGGAGTCGCAGATCGCCAGCGCCAAGCTGGCCATCGGACTGATGAAGCGGGAGCTTCCGCTGGCAATCGATGCCTCGCGAGCCGGGGTGGGGCGTGCTGAGGCAGGGGTCGCAGCAGCCGAGGCGGCCGAGAAGATGGCGCGCCGCGATGTCAACCGCGCCGCCGACCTGGTGGCCAAGGGGTTCACGAGCAGCCAGGGCAGCGAGCGCGCTCAACTGGCACTGGACGCCGCACTGAGCGAGGTCACTGCGGCGCGGGCAGCGGACCTGCAAAGCCGCAAGCAACTCGCCCAGGCCGAGTTGGGCGGTGAGCGTATTCGCGTCAAGGAGGCGGACCTGCTGACGCTGCAAGGGCAGCTGATGCAGGCAAAGGCATCGCTGTCCGAGGCACAAAGCCTGCTGGCCGACCGCAGCTTGCGCGCGCCGGCTGCGGGCGTGGTCACGGCACGGATGCGCGAACCCGGCGAGGTCGTGGCCGCGGGCGCACCCGTGCTGGAACTGCTCGATCTCGATCACCTGTACCTGAAGGTCTACGTCCCCGAGGCACAGATCGGCAAGCTGCGACTCGGGCTCCCGGCCAAGGTCTACACGGACGCCTTCCCGGACCAGCCCTACGACGCGACCGTGCGTCACATTGCGGCCCGCGCCGAGTTCACGCCCAAGGAAGTCCAGACCCCTGACGAGCGGGTCAAGCTGGTCTACGCCGTCAAGCTCCAGCTCAACGCTAACCCGGACCACAGGCTGGCGCCCGGGCTGCCGGCCGATGCCGTGATCCGCTGGAAGGAAGGCGTGGCATGGGCGAGACCGCGCTGGTAGGCGCGCCGCCCGCAACCGAGGTTGCGACAGTTCGCGGCTTCACCAAGCGCTACGGCCGGCGCCTGGCGGTGGACCGCGTCGACCTCGATGTCCGACCCGGCGAGATCTACGGACTGATCGGCCCCGATGGAGCGGGCAAGTCGAGCCTGATGAAGGCGATTGCCGGGGTGCTGACCTTCGATGCAGGGCAGGTCGAGGTGTTCGGCGTGTCGCTCGAGACGGAAGCCGCTTGCGAACGCATCAAGGACCGCATCGGCCTGATGCCTCAGGGACTTGGGCTGAACCTCTACCCCGAGTTGTCCGTCGAGGAGAACATCGATTTCTTCGCTCGGCTGAGATTGGTCGCCGAGCAGGATCTGGCCGAGCGCAAGGCGAGGCTTTTGGCCATGACACGCCTGGAGCGCTTCCGCGACCGCCCCACCAAGCAGTTGTCCGGCGGCATGAAGCAGAAGCTCGGCCTCGTGTGCACGCTGGTGCACGAGCCACGCTTCCTGATCCTCGACGAGCCCACCACAGGGGTGGATCCGGTTTCGCGCCGAGACTTCTGGTCGATCCTGTCCGAGCTCGTGGCCGAGCGCGGCATCGCGGCCCTGGTTTCGACCGCCTACATGGACGAGTCCAGTCGCTTTCACCGCATGGCGTTGATGCACGACGGCAAGTTCCTGGCGCAAGGCACGCCGGCGGACATCCAGGCCCTTGCCGCTGGCAGCACGGTGCTGGTCAACGCAACGCCCCAATCGGACGCATTCGTGCGCCTGCGATCCCGTTTCGCGCAGGTGGAGACGCTGGGGCCGCGGCTGTGCGTGTTCGCCGATGACCTGACGGCGGAGCCCGCCGAGCGCGAAGTGCGGCTCGCTCTTGACGGTCTGGTGGTGGAGGAAGTGCAGGCCGGCGATGCCGACCCGGAAGACGCGTTCATCGCGATCCTGCGCAAGCGGGGCCTTCTCGCGGACGACTCGCCCGCAGAGACCGCCGTCGGGTCCGTCCGGGCCAACGGCGGTGTGGCTGTCGATGCTGCCGGACTCACCCGTGACTTCGGAGCCTTTCGGGCCGTCGATGCAGCATCGTTCCAGGTCGCTGAAGGGGAGATCTTCGGCTTGCTGGGCGCCAACGGAGCCGGGAAGACCACGGTCATCAAGATGCTCACCGGCATCCTCACGCCGAGCTCCGGCGTGGGCCGGGTCGCGGGGGTGGACATGCGCGACGCCAGGCAGGCCCTCAAGGAACGCATCGGCTACATGTCCCAGGCTTTTTCCCTGTACGCCGACCTGACGGTGACCGAGAACATCGACCTGTTTGCAGGCATCTACGGCCTGCGGCGCGACGAAGCTCTGGCAAGGCGGCGGTGGATCCTGGCCATGGCCGGCCTGGGCGGCCACGAAGCCGATCGGGCAGGGCGCTTGCCCATGGGTCTCAAGCAGCGGCTCGCCCTGGGTTGCGCGCTGGTGCACCGGCCGAAGGTGTTGTTCCTGGACGAGCCGACTTCCGGGGTCGATCCGGTGGGCCGACGACGGTTCTGGGACGTGCTGTTCCGGCTCTCGCGGGAGGAGGGCGTGGCCGTCCTCGTCACCACGCACTACATGTCCGAGGCGGAGCATTGCGACCGGCTGGCGCTGATGTACGCCGGGCGCATCGTGGCCGATGCGACGCCGGCGGCGATGAAGATGCAGTTGGAGACGGACGTAGGTGCCCTGCTCGAACTGGACGTCTCCGATCCCTCATTGGCCGTTGCCCGGCTGCGGGCGCTGGGGTTTCGCGACGCGGCGCTGTTCGGTCGGCGGGTCCATGTGCTTTCCGCGGCGCCGGAGCAGGACCGGCAACGACTGCCGATGCTGCTGGAGGATGGCGGCGTGCGGGTGAACGCCGTCGTTCGGCGACCGGTCTCGATGGAAGACGTGTTCGTGTATCGCGTCAACGCGCTCGAGGCCCTCGACCACGCGAGGACTACGGCGTGAACCTCCGACGCATCCTGGCGGTGGCTCACAAGGAGTGGCGCGAGGTGCTGCGCGACCGGCTGTTCTTCACGCTGGCCTTCCTGGTGTCGCCTGCGTTGATGTTGATCTTCGGGTACGGGCTGTCGCTGGACGTGGAGCGGGTACCGTTCGTCGTTGTCGACCAGGATCAGTCGGCGCTGAGCCGCGAGTACGCTTATGGCTTCATCGGATCGCGGTACTTCGCCTTCAAAGGCTATGCGGCC
>NZ_AZND01000232.1:0-5211 GCF_000576205.1 Methylibium sp. T29
AGCTCGGCCTGCGGCGCCTGCAGGGCCGGGTAGAGCACCGCGAGCAGGCCACGCGCGGTCTCGTCCACGTCGACCGGCCGCTGCTGCAGCACGGCCTCCCACAGCAGGTGCTCCATCGGCCCCAGCACCAGGGTGCGCAGCAGGCGCAGCGGCACGTCGCGGCGGATCTCTCCGCTGGCCTGGCCGCGCGCCAGCAGGTCCATCAGCGGCGCGGTGTAGCGGCGCTGCAGCGGCGCGAAGGCATCGCCCAGCGCCTCCTGTCCCTTCGAGCGGCCTTCCGACAGCACCAGCGCGCACAGCCCGGTGCCCTGCGTCAGGAACAGCCGCAGGTGGGTCTGCACGAAGAACTCGAGCTGCGCGCGCGTGTCGCGCTCGCGCGGCAGGCCGGCCTCGATGGCGGCGATGATCTCGTCGTACCAGTCGCCGACCACGCGGGTGCACAGCTCGCGCTTGCCGCGGAAGTAGGTGAACACGGTGGCCTCGGAGATGCCCAGGCGCTGCGCGATCTCGGTCGTGGTGGCGTGCTCGTAGCCGCGCTCCGAGAACACCTCGCGGCCCACGCGCAGGATGTCGCGCACGCGTTGCTCGGACTTGGCGCTGGCCGGCGCGCGGCGGCGCGGGGCGGCAAGGGCGGACGGACGGTTCATCGTGGCGGCGGCAGCGGGGACGGCAGCGAGGGCACGCCGGATTGTCGGGGATTGGCAATCTTGAGTAAAGCTCAATTAATGCTTGATTCGCCTCAGACGACTCTCTAGAATGCTCGCTGATCCGACATAAAAGCGGTCGAGTCATTCGGTGTTCGCTAATTTTGAGTGAAACTCATGAATGACCGGCGCCAGGCCGCCGCACCGACCACCTGCAGCCCACGGGAGACCGACATGTCCAGCTTCACCGGCCTCGATATCGACCTCGGCGACACGCTGGTCATGCTGCGCGACAGCGTGCGCGACTTTGCCCAGCAGGAGATCGCGCCGCGCGCGGCCGACATCGACCGCGACAACCAGTTCCCCCCCGATCTCTGGCGCAAGCTCGGCGACCTGGGCGTGCACGGCATGACGGTGGGCGAGGCCTACGGCGGTACCGGCCTCGGCTACCTGGCGCACATGGTGGCGATGGAGGAGATCTCGCGCGCCTCGGCGGCCGTGGGGCTGTCCTACGGCGCACATTCCAACCTCTGCATCAACCAGCTGCACCGCAACGGCAGCGAAGCGCAGAAGGGCCGCTACCTGCCGACGCTGGTGTCCGGCGAGCACGTCGGCGCGCTGGCGATGAGCGAGCCCAACGCCGGCTCCGACGTGGTCAGCATGAAGCTGCGCGCCGAGCGCCGCGGCGATCGTTACGTGCTGAACGGCGCCAAGATGTGGATCACCAACGGCGGTGACGCCGACACGATGGTGGTCTACGCCAAGACCGAGCCCGAGGCGGGCGCGAAGGGCGTCACGGCGCTCATCGTCGAGAAGGGTTTCAAGGGCCTGAGCTTCGGCAGCAAGCTCGACAAGCTGGGCATGCGCGGGTCCAACACCTACCCCGTGTTCTTCGAGGACTGCGAGGTGCCGGTCGACAACGTGCTGGGCCAGGAGGGCGGCGGCGTCAAGGTGCTGATGAGCGGCCTGGACTACGAGCGCGCGGTGCTGTCGGCCGGGCCGCTGGGCATCATGGCCGCCTGCATGGACCTGGTGCTGCCCTATGTGCACGACCGCAAGCAGTTCGGCCAGAGCATCGGCGAGTTCCAGCTGATGCAGGGCAAGCTGGCCGACATGTACACCACCTTCTCGGCCTGCCGCGCGTACGTCTACGCCGTCGGCCAGGCCTGCGACCGCGCCGACCACAGCCGCTCGCTGCGCAAGGACGCGGCCGGCGCCATCCTCTACGCCGCCGAGAAGGCCACCTGGATGGCCGGCGAGGCGATCCAGGTGCTGGGCGGCAACGGCTACATCAACGAGTACCCGGCCGGGCGCCTGTGGCGCGACGCCAAGCTCTACGAGATCGGTGCCGGCACCTCGGAGATCCGGCGCATGCTGATCGGCCGCGAGCTGTTCGCCGAAACCGCCTGAGTCCCCCGGCCGAAGGAGCCCCGCGATGTCGACCCTGGTGTCCCGCCTCGATCCGCGCAGCGACGAGTTCAAGGCCAATGCCGAGGCGATGCGCCGCGGCGTCGACGACCTGCACGCGAAGCTCGCGCAGATCGCGCTGGGCGGCGGCGAGACCGCGCGCGCACGGCACGTGGCACGCGGCAAGCTGTTGCCGCGCGAGCGGGTCGAGCTGCTGCTGGACCCTGACACGCCCTTCCTCGAGATCGCCCCACTGGCTGCGATGGGCGTCTACCGTGACGCGGACGGCAGCGATGCGGCGCCGTGCGCCGGCGTGATTGCCGGCATCGGCCGGGTGGCCGGCGTCGAGTGCGTGATCGTGTGCAACGACGCCACCGTCAAGGGCGGCACCTATTACCCGCTGACGGTCAAGAAGCACCTGCGCGCGCAGGAGATCGCGCAGCAGAACCGCCTGCCCTGCCTCTACCTGGTCGACAGCGGCGGCGCCAACCTGCCGAACCAGGATGAGGTGTTCCCCGACCGCGACCACTTCGGCCGCATCTTCTACAACCAGGCGAACCTGAGCGCCGACGGCATTCCGCAGATCGCGGTGGTGATGGGCTCCTGTACCGCCGGCGGCGCCTACGTGCCGGCGATGAGCGACGAGACCATCATCGTGCAGGACCAGGGCACCATCTTCCTCGGCGGCCCGCCGCTGGTGAAGGCTGCGACCGGCGAGGTGGTGACGGCCGAAGACCTGGGCGGCGGCGACGTGCACACGCGCCTGTCGGGCGTGGCCGACCACCTGGCGCGCAACGACACCCATGCGCTGGCGCTGGCGCGCCAGATCGTCGGCCACCTCAACCACCGCAAGCCGCAGCCGCCGCTGCGGCGCGAACCGGTGGCGCCGGGCTACGACGCGGCCGAACTGCTGGGCGTGATCCCGACCGACACGCGCAAGCCCTTCGACGTGCGCGAGGTCATCGCCCGCATCGTCGACGGCAGCGAGTTCGACGAGTTCAAGGCGCGCTATGGCGCCACGCTGGTGACCGGCTTCGCGCACATCGAGGGCCTGCCGGTCGGCATCGTGGCGAACAACGGCATCCTGTTCTCGGAGAGCGCCAACAAGGGCGCGCATTTCATCGAGCTGTGCTGCCAGCGCAAGATCCCGCTGGTGTTCCTGCAGAACATCACCGGCTTCATGGTCGGCCGCAAGGTCGAGAACGAAGGCATTGCGCGCGCGGGTGCCAAGATGGTCACCGCAGTGGCCTGCGCCAACGTGCCCAAGTTCACCGTGATCATCGGCGGCAGCTTCGGCGCGGGCAACTACGGTATGTGCGGCCGCGCCTACTCGCCGCGCTTCCTGTGGATGTGGCCCAACGCACGCATCTCGGTGATGGGCGGCGAGCAGGCCGCCAGCGTGCTGGCCACCGTGAAGCGCGACGGCATCGAGGCCAAGGGCGGGCACTGGTCGGCCGAGGACGAGGCGGCCTTCAAGGCGCCGCTGCTCGCGCAGTACGAGACCCAGGGGCATCCCTATTACGCCAGCGCTCGGCTGTGGGACGATGGCGTCATCGATCCCGCCGACACGCGCCGCGTGCTCGCGCTGGGCTTGAGCGCCAGCCTGAACGCGCCGATCCCCGACGCGAAGTTCGGCGTGTTCCGCATGTGATGGAGGGCGCCGCGATGCCGCACAGCCAGGGTCACGCCGTATGAGCGCCGACACGACCGTCCGCCTGAGCCGACCGTCGGCCGCGGTGGCGCGGGTGACGCTGTGCCGCCCCGACGTGCGCAACGCCTTCAACGACGAGGTCATCACCGCGCTGACGCAGGCCTTCCGCGCGCTCGATGCCGACGACACCGTGCGCGTCGTCGTGCTGGCCGCCGAGGGCCCGGCCTTCTGCGCCGGCGCCGACCTGCACTGGATGCGCCGCATGGCGGACTACACGCGCGCGCAGGACCTCGACGACGCGGCCGGCCTGGCCGAGATGCTGCGCAGCATCGCCGGCTGCCGCAAGCCGACGATCGCGCGCGTGCAGGGCGATGCCTACGCCGGCGGCGTGGGCCTGGTGGCGGCCTGCGATCTCGCGGTGGCAGTGGACACCGCACAGTTCTGCCTCAGCGAGGTGAAGCTCGGGCTGGTGCCGGCGACGATCGGCCCCTACGTGGTCCGCGCGATGGGCCCGCGTGCCGCGCAGCGCTACACGCTCACGGCAGAGCGCTTCGACGCCACCACCGCGCAGCGCACGGGCCTGCTGCACGAGGTCGCGCCGGCCGAGGCGCTGGACGCGGCGGTGCAGGCTCTCGTCGACGCGCTGCTCGCCGCCAGCCCGCAGGCGCTGGCCACTGGCAAGCGCCTGCTGCACGAGATCACCGGGGCGCCGCTCGATGCGGCCCTGATCGCGCGCACCGTGGAGTTCATTGCCGATGCGCGCGCCTCGGACGACGGCCGCGAGGGCGTGCAGGCCTTTCTCGGCAAGCGCCGTCCGCGCTGGCAGGCGTGAAGGAGCGACGATGGAACTGCCGGCGGTGAACGCGCTCGACACCACCCATCTGATCGCGCTGGCCGCCGCGCTGGGCTGGGCCAGCGGCCTGCGGCTCTACGCGGTGCTCGCCATCACCGGGCTGGTCGGCTATGCCGGCTGGGTGCAACTGCCGCCCGGCCTGCAACTGCTGCAGCACCCGGCGATGCTGGCGGGCAGCGGCTTCATGCTGTTCGTCGAGTTCTTTGCCGACAAGATCCCCGGTCTCGATTCGCTGTGGGACCTGGTTCACACCGCGGTCCGCATCCCGGCCGGCGCGGCGCTGGCCGCCTCGGTGTTCGGCGCCGACCACGCCACCGCCGCGGCGCTGGCGGCCCTGCTGGGTGGCACGCTGGCCGCGACCAGCCACGTTGCCAAGCGACCACGCGCGCCGCGGTCAACACCTCGCCCGAGCCGTTCTCCAACATCGGCATGTCGCTGCTCGGTGATCTGGCGGTGCCGTCGATGTTGTGGCTGGCGTTCGAGCACCCGGTGCTGGCGATCGCCGGCGTGGCCGCGGCCTTCGTCGGCATGCTGATCCTCGTGTGGCTGCTCTCGAAGTTCCTGGCGCGCTTGTGGGCCCGGTTGAAGATGCTGCTGGGTGCGGCGTCGGCCACGGCAACGGAGTCCCGTTGATGTTCAAGAAGATCCTGGTCGTC
>NZ_AZND01000233.1:0-5169 GCF_000576205.1 Methylibium sp. T29
AACACCACAAGTTCTTGAACGTCGTATTCCCAAGGCATACGGCCTTTCACGTACCGCTTGTGATGGACCGCCAGCATCGTTTCGCTATCGAAGCAGCTTTGGCAACACCAGTTCGCCGCCTCCAATTTCTTCAATCGGACCTTCTGCCACCGAGGATCCTTAAGGAGATCTGAATATTTGGCCATGTCTTCACCTTGACCACCGCTTAGAAGCACGGCGGCAGGCGGGCGGTGAAGCCGCTTTTCGGGAGCTACCCTAGCCGTGTGCAAACTCATCTCAGCCCCTCACCCGATAGACCGTGAGGCCGCGCTTGTTCTTAGCTTTCACCAGTCGCTCGTCTTCCTTGAGCGACTCTGTGATGCGGCGCCACGGGCTGACGCTGATCTCAGTTCGGAGCATGTCCATCGTGGTCATGCCGCGGCGCTTGAGCATGGCGATGAGCCGGCGGCCCTGGGTCTGCTTGCAGCTCATGCAACCATCCTGTACGCGGCCTGATCCCCGCCGCATGCGTCATCGAAAGCAGCCCAGTCGGAATCAGTCACCTCGGGCTGTTCGATAGCTTCAGCAGGTTCAGGCGCAACGGTTTGCGCTTTGTTAAACAGGTCGTCCGATCGGTGGACGCGGCCGTGGGCGAAGTGCATCGCCTCGGTCATGTGGTTTGGGTAGTGGTTCATGCGCTGACCTTTCCTTGCAGCAGATCGCGGAGCAGGCGGTTCTCCTGCTCAGCTTGTCGAGCGCGGGCCTCTGCTGCTTCTGCGCGGCGCTCGGCCTCGGTCTTGATGACGACCAAGGTGCAATGAACTTGGTAGGCCAGCCACTCAACGTAAATCGTGTTGCCGACGACCTCACAGAAACGCGCAATCAGGTCGGCCTGGAGGGTGGCCTTGCCCTTCTTGATGTTCGAGAAGTAGCCAGCGTCTATGCCGAGCGCTAGGTAAATCTCCTTGTCCTCAAGACCAGACGTGTCGCAGGACAGCGTGAAGGCTGCCGCGGCGGTCTTCTTGGCGCGAATCATCTCGATGGGGATCGTGATGCTGCGCGGGGCGCGCGACAGCGCCAGCTCGGGCTGTTCAATCTGCGTCATGGTTGTTGAAGCCGGTTGAGTACCTGTCCAGGGCAAATAAAACGGACAGTCGTTTCCATGACGAACGACGAAACCGATAGCTGGGCTCGCAAGGCTCTGTGGGCCATGCTGGAATCAATCGCACTCGCCTGCGTGCAGGGAGAGTGGCTGTGAGCCAGTGGGCCGAGACCGAGATTGCGGTTTACTGGCATGGCTCAGATCCGCTTCTCGGATTCGATGAAGACCGAGTGGAGGTTCCACCGCGCCGTCTCGCCCATGATTTCGATGCCGCTCCAATTGAAGTTGATCGACTTAAGGCGGACGCCGTGCTCATTGACGAGCGTCTGGGCCAGCTCGGCGAGCACGTCATGCACAACGCTCTCGACGCTGACCTTGATGTTTCCGTCGGCCATGTCTCAATCTCCGGTGACGTAGATGCCGCGAGCACAGTTCGGCTTGAGGAAGACGTGCCCCTTCTTGGCAAGGGCACGGAGGTGCTCCTCGGCAGCGTTGGGCGATCGGAACCCGAAGTGGGCCGCGATCTCCATGCGGGTCGGCGGCATCTGGTTCTCGGCCTTGAAGCGCCGGACGAACGCAAGAACTTGTTCTTGGCGGGGCGTCATGACTCAGAGCGTCCCGGCGTAGGCAACAATCCCGGCGACAGCGACCACGCAGTACGCGATGGCGAGCCACTCGGGAGCGAGGAACATGAAGACGCCGACAGGGCCGATGAAGCCGGTCAGGGTGTGGATGCGCGCCTTCTCCATGTCTCAGCCCCCTGCCTCTGCGGGCTCGGGAGCGCCGTCTGCACCGATCAGCTCGGGCCAGATCAAGTGCCAGTCGTCGGGGCGGAGATCCCAGCGGCGGACAACGAGGCCGCTTTCACGATCAATATGGACAGCCAACTCAGGCGCGCACGACCTGTAGCCGTTGGCGACGTTTCTGAGATGGCCGGCGCTGGTTTCGACGCTGGCGGCGAAGGCGTCTCGCGCTTCTTCGTCGCCAAGCGACTTGAGGTAACTCTTTAGGTCCATGGCGCCCGATTACACCAAACGGTACCTTTGGTGTCAACACCATTCGGTGCCTGAGCCGTCGTCCACTATGCTGATGAGTGACGAACGCCTAATCCGCCTCGAACTGCTGAAGCAGGTTATGAAGGATCGCAAGATCAACGGGCCGAGCGGCCTGCTGGACGCCTGCGGGTACTCGACGTACCCCTACTGGAGAGACCTTCTGGCCGGCATCAAGACCTTCGGAGAAAAGGCAGCGCGCAGGATCGAAGACAGCCTGGAGCCAAAGTTGCCAAGGGGTTACCTGGATGGCATATCCACCACCGCCGCCCCGTCACCTATCGATCAGCCGCTGCTTCCGCTCCGGGAGCGCGAGCCGGATCTGTTGATCGCGTACCGTTTGTTGGATCCACCTGTTCAGGACGAACTGCTCGAGCACGTCCGTGACCTGGTCGCCGCACACCACCGGCCAACATTCGAGCTGATGAAGCGACTTAAGGTGTCCCAGCGAGCCGATTCGGATTCGGTGAACGACACATTCCAGCGGGCGAATGAGAAATTCCCCCGGAAGAGGACGCCAGCCGCGGCCAAGACCGCCAAGACAGACAGGAAAATCAAGTGACACCCCGGGAGGATCATGAAGCGCTCAGCACTGATAGTTCTCACTAACATTGCCCTAATCGCTGGTTGCGCTCAGGTTCCTCCGAATACCCCGGGGGCTGGGGTCGGTAAGTCCTACACCCCAGTCATCGACCTGCAGGGTGTGGACGGCACCAGGTACATGAATGACCTGACGGCCTGCCGGGACTACTCAGCTTCGATCGACGCGAACAAAGAGGCCATTGCCGGCGCGATCGTCGGGGCCTTAATCGGCGTAGCCATCGGCTCTTCTTTCGGGGGCGACAAGAGCCTGATGACAGACGGTGCGGCCTACGGTGCCGGCGCTGGCGGGGGCGCCGCTGGAGGCAGGGCAATAGGCCGACAGGAGCGCATCATCGCCAACTGCATGGCCGGCCGTGGGTATAGAGTAGTGGACGGCACGGCCACCGTAGCCGTTGGGCAGCCCGCGACGCCCCTATCGGCACCGCCGAGCCAAGCGCTGGTTCCAAACCAACACGCGAACGCCACGATTCAAGGCGTCTCCGTCTCCAAGCCGCCACCGCCCAGCGGGGAAGATGCGTTCATGGCCGGGAAGTTCGGCCGCGACGCCAAGTGCGGCGCTCTGGATACGCCGGCCGTCTTGGCCGCAAAGGGGCCGGGTTACGAGACCTACAGCATGGCCTGCACCTCCGGCGACACGATGATGATCCGCTGTGAGCTGGGCAACTGCAGGGCTCTACGATGACGCCCAAGCCACTCAAGGCGCTTCAGACGGTCGGCTTCGTGCTGCTCGTGATCGGCGTGATCGCCCGCGCTGGGGCCGGCGAGTATTGGGGCACCGGCCTTGCGATGCTGGGGCTCGCGCTGTTCTTCCTGGGGCGCTTTCTGGCTTGGTGGAAGAACGGCTGAGCGGCTCGCCGAATTTTTTGTTTTTGGGGGTCTGTGCCCCGGGCGAAGCCCAAAATTTGGTGCGTTTCGCGCCGCCTAGGCCTTTTGGCCTGGAATCCAGCCTGGGACACAGGGGAAATCCACCCGAAGGCCCCCCTTCCCCATAGCGCTGGGGTTGGAGGGAATCCACCACGCTGTGAAGCGTTCGTCGATAAGCGGGCCGTTGTTCCCCTCCCGCTCCCCTCGGCATCGACGTAAGGCCAGCCGGCCAGCTCGCGTGCGGGTAGTTGCCCGGTGCCTTGCGGCGCGTCTGGCTTGCGGTTCTGCTCCGAGCGGCCCCACATGCGGCCCCTGCTACGCGCGGAGTGCGGCCAGGAACGGAAAAGCCCTCAGGGCCTAGCCGCTCCGTGACGCAACCACGTCCCCTTGCGGGGCAAGCGACTAGAGCCTGAGGGCTCTTTGTCATTCTGCCTGCGGTTGCGTCACTGGCGCTCGAATTATAGCGAGCCCTGTACAAAACAACAGTGCCGGAGCGGTGGCCGCCTTGATCGAGCGCTCGGTTTGGCTCGGCCGTGCCAGGCCGCGCGCCCGCTTGCGGGGCTTGTAGCCGGAGCTCTCGGTGTCATGACCGTGACAAAAGGCCGGGCCCAGCCCTACGTATCCACATACGTAATCAGAAAAGTACCATTTGGTGTTGACATGCCAGGTACCGTTTGGTGTAATGACTCCATCGCACCACACAGCGCATGGGGTCTAGATGGCAAAGAAGCAGATCGCGTACTTCCCTGGTCCTGGCATCTTGGACCAGGTGATGGTCGGGTCCGATTACGGCACTCGCGACCAAGCGTCGTTCCGCATCACCCTTTGGAATGACGGCAGCCTTTCGCTGAACTGCGAGAGCGGGGCCCTCTCGATGCAGCTTCCGGCCAGCCGCGAAGAGCTGACCGCATTGCGCTCGATGCTCGATGCGGCCCTGACCTGCGAAGTTCTGGAGGCCGCATGACCACCTACTACATCACCCACGAAGAGGCGGAATGGTGGGCTGCTGCTTCTGAGGCTCATCTTGAAGGGCGTCTTATGGAGTGGCTGCAATGAGCGCTGTCCTATCAGACACCCTCCTAAACCAGCGTGCTGAAGAAATCATGCTGGCAGACGTGGACGAGTACGCGGAGTGGATCAGCGCCCATTGCTATAGGAAGCCGCCGGTCGAACTGATGTTCGTCAGCCGCGATCCCGTCGCGCTCCAGCTGCTGGTCGATCAAGCGGATGTTCCGAAGCTCGTTGCGATGACGCGATACCCGCGAGCAGATGTCGTGTGGGCGGCTCAGTCCGAGCTGAACCGGCGGCAACTAGCAGACGAACGACTGTTCAAGCTGGCCCAGGAAAAGGCCGGGGAGGAATCATGAGCAAGCCACTCACCCCGCTTGAGGCCGATCTGCTCGCGGCGTTGAAGCAACTCACGACGGCCGTGAACTATCGGGCTGCTGCTGTTGCGGGCGGCACCGACGATCAGGTGCAGTTCTCCGTCGAGGCGTTCTGGAGGGCTCAGGACGAAGCGTTGGACGCAATCGCAAAAGCGGAGAAGTCATGAACACCCACCGTTTGGAC
>NZ_AZND01000234.1:0-5072 GCF_000576205.1 Methylibium sp. T29
GGCACTGGCCGCACTCGCGCCGCTGGCCGAGCGCCTGTTCGGCACAGCCGCCGGGCGGCAGACGCTCGACGAGGTCGACGCCGCCTTCGGCATGCGCCTGCAACGCCTGGGCCTCGTGGCCGCCTGAAACCCGCCTGGAACCCCCGCCATGACGACCGCAACGCACCGCAAGCTCGGCCTGAAAGACAAGTACGGCCTCCTGACCCGGGGCCTCGGCTGGGACACCAGCTACGTGCCCATGGACCGCGTGTTCCCCCACGACCGTTTCGAGGGCATCAAGATCCACGACTGGGACCGATGGGAAGACCCGTTCCGCGTGACGATGGATTCCTACTGGAAGTACCAGGCCGAAAAGGAGCGCAAGCTTTACGCGGTCATCGACGCCTTTGCACAGAACAACGGGCATCTGAACGTCAGCGACGCGCGCTACATCAACGCCGTCAAGCTCTTCATCACCGGCATCACGCCGCTGGAATACAACGCCCACCGCGGCTTCGCGATGGTGGGCCGCTCGATGCGCGGCGTGGGTCCGCGCATCGCCTGCCAGATGCAGGGCATCGACGAGCTGCGCCATGCGCAGACGCAGATGCACTCGATGAGCCACTACAACCGGCACTTCAACGGCATGCACAGCTGGCCGAAGAACTTCGACCGCATGTGGTACCTGTCGGTCCCGAAGTCCTTCGTCAACGACGCGATGAGCGCCGGGCCCTTCGAGTTCCTGACCGCGATCTCGTTCTCCTTCGAGTACGTGCTGACCAACCTGCTGTTCATGCCCTTCATGAGCGGCGCCGCGTACAACGGCGACATGGCGACCGTCACCTTCGGCTTCTCGGCGCAGAGCGACGAGGCGCGCCACATGACGCTGGGCCTCGAGTGCATCAAGTTCATGCTCGAGCAGGACCCGGACAACCTGCCGATCATCCAGAAGTGGCTCGACAAGTGGTTCTGGCGCGGCTACCGGCTGCTCGGCCTGGTCGGCGTGATGCTCGACTACATGCTGCCCAAGAAGGTGATGAGCTGGCGCGAGGCTGGGAGCAGTACTTCGAGAAGAACGGCGGCGCGCTGTTCGACGACCTGGCGCGCTACGGCATCCGCAAGCCGATGCACCACGAGACCACCGTGCTCGAGAAGGAGCACGTGACCCACCAGCTGTGGCTGATGCTGTGCCAGTACCACTGGGGCCTGGCGCTGCACACCTGGCTGCCCAGCGACGAGGAGATGGACTGGCTTTCGCAGCAGTACCCGAACACCTTCGACCAGCACTACCGGCCGCGCTTCGAGCAGCTCCGGGCGCTGGAGGCCGAAGGCAAGCCCTTCACCAACGCCAGCCTGCCCTGCCTCTGCCAGACCTGCCAGATCCCGATGTGCTTCACCGAACCGGGCGACCCGACGCGCCTCGCGCACCGCTCGAGCCTGTTCCAGGACGAGCGCTTCGTCTTCTGCTCCGACGGCTGCAAGGACGTGTTCGACGGCGAGCCCGAGAAGTACGTGCAGGCGCGGCTGCCGGTGCAGCAATTGCTGCAGGGCCATCTGGGCGGGCCGGAGCTGGCGGACATGATCCGCTTCTGGGGCTACGACCCGGCACTCGACATCGGCCGCTACGAGGGATCGAGCGACCAGCAGCGCTGGGCCCAGGCCAAGGCCCCCGGCGTTGCGGCCCGGGCCGCCTGAGCGGGAGCGCCCCTATGCCCGTCATCGCACTGGAACCCGGCTACGGCGGCATCGTCCGCGACCGGCTGGAAGACTTCAACGGCGTGCAGCTGCTCTTCGTCGAATGGGCGGCGCACCCGCTGATCGCCTGTCCGATCACGCTGCCGGTGCCGCCCGGCACGCGCTTCGGCGAGCTGCTGAGCGGCGCGCTGGCGCAGTCGGTGTTCGGCCAGCAGCCCGACTGGCCCACGGTCGACTGGCGCCGCGCCACCTGGCGCATGAACGACGCGCCCTTCGTGCCCGACCTCGACAAGACCCTGGCCGAGCAGGGTGTCCCCCACAAGGCCTTTCTGACCCTGACCACCTGAAGAGGAGATAAGCATGAGCATGAACGGCGTGATGCGACCCGGCCACGTGGCCCTGCGCGTGCTGGACATGGAAGCCGCGGTGCGCCACTACACCGACGTGCTGGGCCTGGTGGAGACCGGGCGCGACGCTCGGGGGCGCGTCTACTTCAAATGCTGGGACGAACACGACCACCACAGTCTGGTGCTGCGCGAGGCCGACCGCGCAGGACTCGACTACCTGGCTTCAAGGTCGTCGACGAAGCGACGCTGGACCGCCTCGCGGCCGGCATCGATGCCTTCGGCATCACGACGGAGACCGTCCCCGCCGGCGAGCACCTCGCCACCGGGCGGCGCGTGCGCTTCACCGCGCCGACCGGCCAGGTGTTCGAGCTGTACGCCAGCAAGGACGTGGTCGGCAACGGCATGCCGACGGTGAACCCCGGCATCCAGCCCGCGAACCTGAAGGGCATCGCCCCGGTGCGGCTCGACCATGTGCTGGTCTACGGCGCCGATGTCGAAGGCTCGGTGGCGCTGTTCCGCGACGTGCTGGGCTTCCAGGTCACCGAGAGCGTCAGCGACAACGGCAAGTACATGGCGGCGTTCATGAGTTGCAGCACCAAGGTGCACGACATCGCCTTCGTCGGGCTGCCGGGCGAGGGCAAGCTGCATCACATCGCCTTCTACGTCGACTCCTGGAGCGACGTGCTGCGCGCGGCCGACGTGATCTCGATGACCGAGACCTCGCACGACCTGGGGCCGACGCGGCATGGCGCGACGCGGGGGCAGACGGTGTATTTCTTCGACCCGAGCGGGAACCGCAACGAGGCGTTCACCGGGGGCTACATGTGGTACCCGGACCGGCCGCCTTTGCAGTGGACGCCGGATGAGTTGCCGCGGGCCTTGTTCATTCACGAGAAGAAGCTGCGGGACGAGTTCATGAGTGTGGTGACTTGATGGCTGCTTGCAAGACGCTCACGAACACCCCGACACCATGACAAATACCTCCTCGCTGGTCCCGACCGGCGCCCACCAGACCCACCTCACCAGAGCCGGCCAGGGCGAGCCCGTCCTCTTCCTCCACGGCTCCGGCCCCGGCGCCACCGGCCTGTCGAACTGGACCCTCGCCAGCCAAGCCCTCGCGGACGACTGCGAGCTGCTGATCCCCGACCTCGTCGGCTACGGCCAGAGCAGCCACCCCCAGCCCTGCCCGCAGGGCATGCGCCGCTGGATGCGCGTGTGGGTCGACCAGCAACTCGCGCTGCTCGACCAGCTCGGCATCGAGCGCTGCCACCTCGTCGGCAACTCGCTCGGCGGCGCGATCGCGCTGAACCTGCTGATGGAGGCGCCGCAGCGCTTCGACAAGGTGGTGCTGATGGGCCCGGCCGGCGCGCCGATCCCGCTGACCACCGAGCTCGACCGCATCTGGGGCTTCTACGAGGACCCGACGCCGGCGACGATGAAGAACGCCATCCGCTGGTTCTCCTTTGACGAGGGCTTCATCGAGGACCGCCTCGACGACGTGGCCCGCATGCGCCTGGACGCCGCGTTGCGCCCCGACGTGCGGCGCTCCTTCGAGGCGCTGTTCCCGGCGCCGCGCCAGCGCCATCTGGATGACCTGGTGGTGCCCGACGCGGCGCTGCGCCGCATCCCCAACCGCGTGCTGATCATCCACGGCCGCGACGACGCCGTCGTGCCGCTGTCGGGCAGCCTGCACCTGCTGCAGCACCTGACGCAGGTGCAGCTGCACATCGTCGGCCGCTGCAACCACTGGACGCAGATCGAGCATGCCGACACCTTCCACGCGCTGCTGCGCGGCTTCTTCTTCGACAAGTGAGTGGCAAGACCATGAGCGTCTACCTGATCGCGCGCGTGCGCATCCACGACAAGGACACCTACTCGAAGTACACCGCCATCTCGGCACGGCTGGTGGCCGAGTACGGCGGCGAGTTCGTCGCGCGCGGCGGGCCGTCGTTCTGCATGGAGGGCGCGGGCTTCGACGGCCGGCTGGTGATCGTGCGCTTCCCGAGCGCCGAACAGGCGCGCGCCTGGTACGAATCGCCCGAGTACACGGCGGCGCGGGCGATCCGCCAGCCGGTGTCGGAAGCCGAGTTCATGGTGGTGGAAGGGGTCGCCTGACATGGACCTCGGCGTCAAGGGCCACAGCGCCCTGGTGATGGGCGGCTCGCGCGGCCTCGGGCGCGCGATCGCCCAGGCCTTCGCGGAGGAAGGCATGCGCGTCGCCATCTCGGCGCGCGACCCGGAGGTGCTGGCCGCCGCGGCCCGGGAGATCGGCGCCAGCGCCTACCCGGCGTCCTACGACCGGCCCGGCACCGTGCGCGCGCTGGTCGAGGCCGTGCTCGCCGACGCTGGCCGGATCGACGTGCTGGTGGTCAACTCCGGCGGGCCGCGCACCGGAAGCGCCATCGACGCCACCGCCGACGACTGGCAGCGCGCCTTCGAGGACGTCTGGCTGCCCACCACCGAGGCGATCCGCGGCGCGCTGCCGGGCATGATCGAGCGCGGCTACGGCCGCATCCTGGTGCTGACCTCGCTGGCCGCGGTGGAGCCGGAACCCGGCCTCGTCTACTCCAACAGCCTGCGCCCCGGCCTGCACGGCCTGGTCAACACGCTGAGCCGCGAGGTCGCGAAGCACCAGGTCACGGTCAACGCGCTGGTGCCCGGCTACATGAACACCCAGCGCGTGCTCGACATCCAGGCCGACCCGACCGAGATGCATGCGCGCATCCCCGCCGGCCGCTACGGCGAGCCGCACGAACTGGCCGCGCTGGCCGCCTTCCTGGCGTCGCCGCGCGCGAGCTACATCACCGGCCAGGCGATGGCCTGCGACGGCGGGCTGCTCAAGAGCATCTACTGATCGCGCTTCTTGAGCCGGTAGGCGAGCTGTCCGCGGCTCAGGCCCAGCAGCCGCGCCGCGGCGCTGAGGTTTCCCTTGGCGCGCGCGACGGCGGCGTCGAGCAGGGCCGTCTCCAGCGCATCGAGCGCGATGCCCTGCTCGATCGCCTGGTCCGCGAAGCGCCCAGCGTCAGCGCCGGCGAGCCCTCCAGCGCGATG
>NZ_AZND01000235.1:0-5043 GCF_000576205.1 Methylibium sp. T29
ACTTCGTCTGGGCGATAGCCCATCAGGCGAGCCCGGCAACGGCAGTAGTTCATTGAACACGGACAGCAAGCGGGCTGCGGTGATGCGGCACGACTCACGGTAGGAAGAACCCTCAACGACACTATGAGCAGGAGGCCCTCGGGCAACCTGCGCACCTAGAGCGAGGCAGCTTCCACGACGGAAAGATGCACGGTGGTGACCAACCCACGGATATCAGTCTGATCCATCGTCGCAGCAACAGACTTGTGCCGCATCACCCCAGGCCGCTTGCCTATGAATCCATCAACAGATTGACTAAAGCGACCATATCAGTGTCCCGTTCCGTTAATGCGTGGCATATGTCTTGCGTCGGCTTTCGGTATCTTTGGGGCAGGAGACTCCGACATGCCGACGGCACGACCGAAGGCTGAACTCGTGCTCACCGAGGCCGAACGTTCTCAGCGGAGTTCGATGGCGCGCTCGCGCTCGATTCCCGCGTCGCTGGCGCTGCGCGCGCGCATCGTGCTGGCTGCGGCCGAGGGCGAGCCGAACAGCCAGATCGCCGAGCGCATGCAGATCACGGGCGCGACGGCCGGCAAGTGGCGAGGCCGCTTCATCGAGCGTCGCATCAACGGCCTGTACGACCGGCTTCGTCCCGGCAAGCCGCGCACCATCGATGACGAACGAGTCGCTGAACTGATCACCAAGATGCTGCACACCAAACCCGCCGGTGGGGCGACGCACTGGAGCGTGCGCAGCATCGCCGCGGAGACGACGATCTCGCCCACGAGCGTTCATCGCTTCGCTACTTCAAGCTGCTGGGCCTTCACCCGCATCGCAGCGAGTCGTTCAAGCTGTCCACCGATCCGTCTTTCATTGACAAGCTGCGCGACGTCGTGGGCCTGTACCTGAACCCGCCCGACAACGCCTTGGTGCTGTGCGTCGACGAGAAGAGTCAATGCCAGGCGCTCGAGCGTGCGCAGCCGCTTCTGCCGATGAGCTTCGGGTATGTCGAGGGCGTCACGCACGACTACGTTCGCCACGGAACAACCACACTGTTTCCGGCCTTGAACGTGCTCAACGGGGCGATCCTGGCCGAGTGCAATCCGCGCCATCGGCATCAGGAGTTCTTGGCCTTTCTGCGCTCGATCGACAAGGCCGTGCCGACCGAGCTCGACGTGCACTGCGTCGTTGACAACTACAGCAGCCACAAGCATCCCAAGGTCAGGGCCTGGGTGGCAGCGCGCCCGCGCTGGCACATGCACTTCATCCCAAGCTACAGCTCTTGGCTGAACCAAGTCGAGCGTCCCGAATCGAGCCCGAGCGTAGGGCTACTTGCTTGATTTTGCGAGTACGGTATACACTAATAGCGTTGGTGCTCGTCAAGGCGTTCCGCTGAGACAGTTCAACGGGAATCAGGGAGGGAATGGCCCGCATGGCCGGCCCCTAACCTGAGCTGCCCCCGCAACGGTAAGCGGACGGCAAGCCATCATGGATCCGGCTTGTCGGCTCGTGACTCAATGCCACTGGGTGTGCATCGCCTCGCGCGATGCGATCTGGGAAGGCGTCACGGGTAGTCTCCGTCAGCCGGATACCGGCCAACGAGGTGGCGCTCCGCGCAGTCGGCGCGCCGTAAGGCGCAAGGCCGCGGGGAAGCGGCAGGGCGCGGTTGGCTCATCTTCTTTCGCCATGACATCGACTGCCTCTGGCCGTGCGCTTCGCGCCGTCGCCGTTCTCGTCCCGTTCTCCCCTCTCTTCGCTTCACCCTGCGCCTTCGCTCAGGCTTCGTCGCCCGCAACCCTCGAGCGGGTCGTGGTCACGGCCAACCGCACGCCGCAACCAATCTCTTCCGTGCTGGCCGACATCTCGGTCATCGACCACGAGGACATCGAGCGCAGCGGCGTCATCGGCGTGGCCGATCTGCTGGCACGCCTGCCCGGCATCGAGTTCGCCCGCAATGGCGGCCCGGGCACATCCACGAGCCTCTTCATCCGCGGCAGCGAAACGCGCCACACCGCGGTCTACATCGACGGCGTGCGCGTCGACTCGCAGTCCACCGGCGGCGCCGCCTGGGAACAGATCCCGCTTGATCAGATCGATCGCATCGAGCTCGTGCGCGGGCCGGCGGCCGCGGTGTACGGCTCCGATGCCGTCGCAGGCGTCGTGCAGCTCTTCACCAAGCGGGGCAGCGGTCCCGTGCGCTCCAGGGCTTCGCTGACGCTCGGCTCCTACAACACGGTGCAAGGGCAGGTCGGGGTCAGCGAGTCGGCCGATGCGCTGAACTACTCCCTGTCCGCTGCGCACGGCCGCAGCGACGGCTTCGATGCCACCAAACCCGGAGCGTTCGGCCACAACCCCGACAAGGACGGCTAGACGCGCAGTTCCGTCCAGGGGCGCGTCGGCTACCAGATCAACGCCGAACACCGCATCGATGCGTCGCTGCTCGCGAGCAAGTTGAAGTCCGGCTACGACGGCTCGGCCACCACCGACGACCAGAACCGCCACACGCTGCGCACCGCCAACGTGGCCTGGCAAGGCAAGTGGAACCCCGACGCGACGACCCGGCTGCAGCTGGGCCAGACCAAGAGCACCTACGAGACGCAGCCCAGCTTCTACCGCACGGAAACCACGCTCGACGACGTCACGCTGCTGCACGAGCGGCGCGTGGGCAGCAACTGGTTCACCGGCACGGTCGAGCGGCGCAGCGACGAGCTGTTCAATCCCGCCACCGCCTTTGGCGCGGCCTTTGGCGGCAAGCGCCATCAGGACGCCATCGGCCTGGGCTGGCGCGGTGACTTCGGCGACCACAGCCTGCAGGCGCATGTGCGCCGCGACCAGGACAGCGAGTTCGGCGGCAAGAGCACCGGCAGCCTGGCCTGGGGCTGGGTGTTCATGCCGCAATGGCGCGTGACGGCATCGGCCGCTACGTCGTTCCGCGTGCCCACGCTGTACCAGCGCTTCAGCGAATACGGCAACGCCTCGCTGGTGCCCGAATCGGGCCGCAACGTCGAGCTGGGCCTGCGCTGGGCCGCCGCGGGCAGCGAGGCCAGCCTCACGGCGTGGCGCAATAAGATCACCAACCTGATCGCCTTCGGCTCGCCGGGAGCCTGCGTCAGCGCGTTCGGCTGCTACCAGATCGTCGGACACGCCCGACTGGAAGGCGTGACGCTCGCGGGCCGCACCCAAGTGGCCGGCCTGACGCTGCGCGGCTCGCTGGACTGGCACGACCCGCGCAACCTCGACACCGACAAGATCCTGCAGCGCCGCGCCAAGCGGCTGGCGACCTTTGGCGCCGAGACGCTGCTGGCCGGCTGGACGGTGGGCACCGAGGTGCAGGCGGCGGGGCTGCGCTACGAGAACGCTGCCAACACGCAGGTGCTGGGCGGCTACGGGCTGGTCAACGTCTACCTCGGCAAGTCGCTGATGCAGGGCCTCACGCTCGAAGCGCGCATCGACAACCTCGCCGACAAGCCCTACGCGCTGGCGCGCAACTACTCGACCGCCGGCCGCAACGGCCAGGTCACGCTGCGCTGGACGATGTGACCGGGTGAGGATCGCGCGATGGCTGCCGCCCTGTTGATCTCCGCCCTGGCCTCGGGCCAGGGCAAGACGCCGGTGGCGGCCGCACTGGCGCGCCTGCATGCGCGCCAGGGGCGCCGGGTGCGCTGCTTCAAGTGTGGCCGCGACTTCCTGGACCCCTTGTGGCTGCAGGCCGCCAGCGGGCAGCCGGTCGATTCGCTGGACCTGTGGATCAATGGCGATGCAGACTGCGCGCGCCGGCTGTTCGCAGCGGCCACCGATGCGGACCTCGTGATCGTCGAAGGCGTGATGGGCCTGTTCGACGGCCAGCCGAGCGCGGCCGACCTGGCCCAGCGCTTCGGCATGCCCGTTGTGGCGGTCATCGACGCGAGCGCGATGGCCGGCACCTTTGCCGCCGTGGCGCATGGCCTGCAGACCTGGCAGCCCGCGCTGCCCTGGGCCGGCGTGCTGGCCAACCGCGTGGGCAGCGCGCGTCACGCTGCGATGCTGCAGACGGCCTTGCGCGAGCCTCGGCACTGGCTGGGCCACCTGCCGCGCAACGAAGCATTCGGCCTGCCCGAACGCCACCTCGGCCTGCGCATGCCGCGTGAATCGGGCGATGTGCTGGCGCGCCTGGATGCCGCCGCCGATGCGCTGGCCACCACCCCGCTGGGGCAGCGCATCGCGTCCGACTGGCCCGTGTGGCAGGCACCGGCCGCCGGGCCGGCCCAGGCGCTGCCGCCCCTGCTGGACGGCTTGCGCATCGCGCTGGCGAACGACGAGGCCTTCGCCTTCGTCTACCCGGCCAACGTCGCCGTGCTGCAGGCCCTGGGTGCGCAGGTGCTGCCCTTCTCACCGTTGGCCGGCGATAGCATGCCGGACTGTGACGCGCTGTGGCTGCCGGGCGGCTACCCCGAGTTGCATGTCGCCGAGCTGGCTGGGCTGACGGATCTGCGGGCGCAGATCACGGAGCATGTCCGCGCGGGCCGCCCGGTCTGGGCCGAGTGCGGCGGGATGATGGCGCCGGCCGAGCGCCTGGTGGATGCTCAAGGACGAACGCACGAGCTCTGGGGCCTGCTGCCCGGCACCGCCGTGCTAGGGCGGCGGCTGGCCGCCCTCGGGTCGCACCAGTTGCAGTTGCCCGGCCACGACCAGGCTGCACTGCGGGGCCACAGCTTCCACTGGTCGCGCTTCGAGACGCCCCTGCCGGCCAGCGCGCACACCGAGCCGGCCCTCGGCATCGCCGCCGGTGCGGGCGAACCGGTCTACGAGCGCGGCAGCCTGCGCGCCAGCTGGTTCCACCCGTGGTTCGCGTCGTCACCGCGGGCGGCGGCGCGGCTGTTCCTGCCGGCGCCGCTGTGGTCGTGAGGCGCCCATGAACGCAGCCCATGAAATGATCCTCGGCGGCGCCCGCAGCGGCAAGTCGCGGACGGCCGAACAACGTGCCGCCGCCTGGCTGGCTGCCGACCCTTCGCGCCGCGCCACGCTGGTCGCCACCGCACTGCCCGGTGACGACGAGATGGCGCAGCGCATCGCGCGCCATCG
>NZ_AZND01000236.1:0-5021 GCF_000576205.1 Methylibium sp. T29
GCGCGCTGCCCGCCCCCAGCGCCGAGCAGGCGCAGGTGCTGCAAGCGCTGGCCGCGAGCGCGGGCGATGCCCCCGTGACGCTGCTGCACGGCAGCACCGGCAGCGGCAAGACCGAGATCTACCTGCGCGAGGCGCAGCGCGTGGTCGAGGCCGGCCGCCAGGCGCTGGTGCTGGTGCCGGAGATCAACCTCACGCCGCAGCTCGAAGAGCGCTTCCTGGCGCGCTTCCCAGGGCGGCGGGTGGTGTCGCTGCACAGCGGCCTGACGCCGGCGCGTCGGCTGAAGCACTGGCTGATGGTGCTGCTGGGCGAGGCCGACCTCGTGCTCGGCACGCGGCTGGCGGTGTTCGCGCCGCTGCCGCGGCTGGGGCTGGTGATCGTCGACGAGGAGCACGACCCGTCCTACAAGCAGCAGGAGGGGGCGCGCTACTCGGCCCGCGACCTGGCGGTGGTGCGCGGCCGCATCGAGGGCGTGCCGGTGCTGCTGGGCTCGGCCACGCCGTCGCTGGAGAGCTGGCACAACGCGCTGCCGGCGACCGAGGGCGGTGCCGGCCGCTACACCCGCCTGACCATGGCCGCGCGCATCGGCGGCGGCGTGCTGCCCACGGTGCGGCTGGTCGACATGAGCCGGCTGCCCAAGGAGGTGCTGCGCGACAGCGCGCTGTCGCCCGCGCTGCTGGGCGCGCTGCGCGAGCGGCTGGCGCGCGGCGAGCAGAGCCTGGTGCTGCTGAACCGCCGCGGCTACGCGCCGGTGCTGCATTGCACCGAGTGCGGCTGGAAGAGCGCCTGCGCGCACTGCAGCGCGTGGCGGGTGTTCCACAAGCTCGACCGCACGCTGCGCTGCCATCACTGCGGCCTCACCGAGCGCGTGCCGCGCGCCTGCCCGGACTGCGGCAATGCCGACATCCAGCCCACCGGCCGCGGCACCGAACGCCTGGAGGAGCAGCTGGCGCTGGCGCTGCCCGGTGCGCGCGTGGGCCGCATCGACGCCGACACCACGCGGCGCAGCGGCGCGCTGGAAGCCGAGCTGGCCCGCGTGCACGCCGGCGAGGTGGACGTGCTGGTGGGCACGCAGATGATCGCCAAGGGCCACGACTTCCGCCGCATGACGCTGGTGGCGGCGGTGAACCCCGACGCGGCGCTGTTCAGCAGCGACTTCCGTGCGCCGGAGCGCCAGTTCTCGCTGCTGATGCAGGCCGCCGGCCGCGCCGGCCGCGATGCCGGGCAGGCCGACCGCGCGGAGATGTGGGTGCAGACCTGGCACCCGCAGCACGCGCTGTACGCGGCGCTGCGCATGCACGACTACACGGCCTTCGCGCAGGCGCAGCTGGCCGAGCGGCGGTCGGCGAGCCTGCCGCCCTACACCCACCTGGCGCTGCTGCGCGCCGACGCCCGCGAGCAGTCGGTGGCGCAGGCCTGGCTGCGGGCGGTGAGCGACGAGGCCCGCGAACTCGCCGCACAGCACCAGGTGGCGCTCTACCCGCCGGTGCCGCTGAGCGTGCAGCGCGTGGCCGACATGGAGCGGGCGCAGCTGCTGGTGGAGTCGGCCTCGCGGCCGGCGCTGCAGCGCTTTCTCACGGCCTGGGAAGCCACGCTGCGGCGCAAGCGGCCGGAGCAGAAGGGGCTGTTGCGCTGGGCCGTCGACGTGGACCCGCTGGCGATCTAGCGCCCGCGCAGGTGGTCGGGCGATTCGAGCCGCTTGGCCAGCGTGGACAGCAGCCAGGTGAGCAGCAGGTAGACCGCCGAGATCGCGAGGTAGGGTTCCCAGTAGCGCGAGTAGGCCCCGGCCACGGTGCGCGCGGCCAGCGCCAGCTCGGCCAGGCCGATCGCCGACACCAGCGACGAATCCTTGATCAGCGTGACCGCCTCGTTGACCAGCGGCGGCACCATGCGGCGCACGGCCTGCGGCAGGATCACGTGGCGCATGCTCTGCACGTGCGTGAGGCCCAGGCTGTAGGCCGCCTGCGTCTGGCCGCCGTGGATGCTCTGGATGCCGGCGCGGAAGATCTCGGAGATGTAGGCGCCGGCGTTCAGCGTGAGCGCCAGCGCGCCGGAGAAGAAGGCGCCGTAGTTCTGGCGGAACTCACGCGCGGCCTCGCCGGTGAGCAGCAGGCCGTTGTCCGGGTGGATCAGCGCCGGCATCAGCGCGAAGTGCACCAGCAGGATCTGCACGAACAGCGGCGTGCCGCGGAAGAAGGTGACGTAGGCGATGGTCAGCCACTGCGCCGGCTTGATCAGTGCAGCCGCCAGCGGCGACCTCGGCTTGGGTGCATAGCGCGTGCTGCTGATCAGGCCGAGCACCAGCCCGAGCGCGAGGCCGGCGACGATCGCGACGACCGTCAGCTTGATCGTCATCAGGACGCCGGCCAGGAACAGCGGTCCGTAGCCGGCCAGGATCTCCCAGCGAAAGTCCATGGGAGATCCTCGGTCCTGATGCTGTCGCTTACTTGGAGGCCGCTGCCGCGGGGGCGGCTGCACCGAAGGTCTTGGCGTAGACCTGGTCATAGCTGCCGTCGGCCTTGATCGCCGCGATGCCCTTGTTGACCTTCTCCAGCAGCTCGGCGTTGCCCTTCTTCACCGCGATGCCGTACTGCTCGGGCGCGAAGGCGCTGTCGCTGACGGTCTTGAAGTTGGCGGCCGCGTTGTTGGTCACGTAGTTGATGACCACGCCGTTGTCGGCCACGACGGCATCGACGCCGCCGGCCTCGAGCTCCTTCAGCGCCAGCGGCGTGGACTCGAAGCGCTTGACGTTGGCGCTGTTCTTGCCCTGCAGCTTGGTCACGACCTCGTCGCCGGTGGTGCCGGTCTGCACGCCGACCTTGAGCTTCTTGAGGTCGTCGAACTTGGCGACCTTGGAGCTGCCCTTCACCGCGATCAGCTGGTAGGCGTCGAAGTAGGGGTTGGAGAAGTCCATCGTCTGCTTGCGCTCGTCGGTGATGGTGATCGACGAGATCAGCAGGTCGCGGTCACCCTGCTGCAGCGCGTTGAAGATGCCTTCCCACGGCGTGTTGACGAACTTCACCTCGAAGCCGCCCTTGGCGGCCACGGCCTGGAGCAGGTCGATGCTGAAGCCGACGATCTCGCCCTTCTCGTTCTGGAACTCGAACGGGGCGTAGGCGGCATCGGTGCCGACGACGTAGACCTTGGCGGGCGCGGGCGCCGGAGCGGAAGCCACCGGCGCGGGCGCGGAAGCGGGGCGGCGGCGGGCGCCGGCTCTTCCTTCTTGCCGCAGGCGGCGAGCAGCAGGCCGGCACCGAACAGGCCGGCGGTCTTCAGAAACTGGCGGGTCGTGAGCTTCATGCGGGATCCTCGTGGGGGCTCCGGAATCGATGGCGACACATCGGCGGTGACCGATTGTCACCGGATTGTTGATGCAAAAAGCGGCCCGGAGGCCGCTTTTCGAAGTGCGTCGCGAGACTTAGAAGTTATGGCGGATGCCAAGACCAATCGACGAGAACTTGTTGTCGGCCAGCACAGGCAGGGTGGCCGTGCCAGACCCGCCGTACGGGAACGAGTTGTTGTCAATTGCGTAATAGAACGCATAGACCTTGGTGCGCTTGGACAGGTTGTAGTTGTAGCCCAGCGTGTACTGGATGGCATCGGAATCGGCCAAGTTATCCCACTCGTCCGCCCAGCCGACCGACACGTGGAACTCGCTAGCGCCGACGGTGTACTGAACGGTACCCGTCACTTGATTGCGCTTGCCAAGTACGACGTCGTCGGAATTTTCGTAAGCCAGCCCCAACAGGAACGGACCCATCGTGTAGGCCGCGCCAGCCGAGAAGCCCTTGATCGTGTCGTTGCCGAACGTATCTTCGCTCTTGCTGTAGCCAGCGCCGATGTGCAGGCCATCGACGTCGTAGTTCACAACGCCTTCATAAGTCTTCGGGCCAGTGCCTTCACCGGCAGCAACCGTCACCGCGAACGAGACCGGACCAAAATTCGGGCTGGTGTATTCGACGGCATTGCTGAAACCAACACGCAACGAATAGATGTTGTCTTCCGAGGTCGTGCCGGTGTCATGGTTGAAGACGCCGATGTAGTCGATCGTGCTGCAGTACAGAGCGCCGAGGGCAATCTTGCCCATCTTGATCTGACCCCAAGACGTGCTCTTCAGGCCGACATAGGCGTCGCGTCCGAAACCACCGGTACCGGTGCCATCGTCAGAGCCGAAGCCGGATTCGAGTTGAAAGAACGCGCTCAGTCCACCGCCGAGGTCTTCGTTGCCACGAAGTCCCCAACGCGATGCGTTGTTCTTCATCACGGTCGCGTCGGACACATCGTTGTCCTGGAACTCGATGGAAGTGTTGAGTCGGCCGTACAGCGTGACGCTGCTCTGGGCGAACGCGCTGCCGGTGAATGCCGCGCACAGGGCGGCGGCGAGGGCGAGTTTCTTCATCAGGAATCTCTCTTTCGTGGAGGGTTGGCGGGGCGGAACAACCAACGTCTTGATCGAAGACGCGGACCGGTTGGTGCCTCGTGAAAGTTTAGTGAAGCCGCCGCCCGGAGCCACCATTTACGATCTGCAACAGGCGCGAGAACCGCGCTTCTGACGCATTCACGCAACACCTGCCACCACACCCCCGAGGCTGTCGCCAACGCGACAAATCGCGCGCCGCACGGGCCGCGCACCGCTTCAGGGCGCACGCAAACTCAGCCGCCCTGCACGCCGAACCACCACGCCAGCGCCGAGAAACTGACGAAGGCGAGCACGGTCGACGCCATGATCACGCGGGCCACCCGCCCGGTGTCGGCACCGTGCCGCTCGGCGAGCAGCGAGACGCCGCTGGCCGACGGCAGTGCGGCGGTCAGCGTCAGCACCATCAGGTTGAAAGGCGTCAGCGCGGCGCCCACCGCGATGGCCGCACTGCCGATCGCGAACAGCAGCGCCGGGTGCACGCACAGCTTGATCAGCGCGAGCGGCAACACGGCGACGAGGGACGCACGCCGCGCGCCGTCGCTGGCGGCGGCGTCCAGGCGTGCGTGCTCGCCGGCCCGCCACAGCACGGCGCCGATGGTGAAC
>NZ_AZND01000237.1:0-5006 GCF_000576205.1 Methylibium sp. T29
CGCGGCGCTCGGCCTGCGTCGCGAGGGCACGGTCACGCCGCGCGAACGGGCGATGCAGGCGCTGGCCGAGCGACTCGACGCCGACGTCCGCGCCTCGACCGACCGGCTGATCCACCTGCACGGTCTGGACGGCCGGGCGACCGAGAGAGTGCTGACGCGCCTGGCCGAGCACTACGCGGTGCGGGAGCCGGCCAGCGAGGGCAAGGCCGCGGTGCTGGGCGGGCTGCTGACCGGCGCGCTGGCCGGGCTGAAGGCCGACATCGCCACCGGCGGCCTCACGCTCGGCGGGGGCCTGCTGGCCGGCGGCGTGCTCGGCGCGCTGGGGGCCGCCGGCTGGCGCGCGGCTACAACCTGGTGCGCGGCGTGGAAGCGCCGTCGCTGGCCTGGACCGACGAGGTGCTGACCGGCCTCGCGCATTCGGCGCTGCTGGGCTACCTGGCGGTGGCCCATTACGGCCGCGGTCGCGGCGACTGGGCCGAGGCCGAGCAGCCCGACTTCTGGCACGACGCGGTGAGCCAGGTGCTGCAGCCGCGCGCCGAACTGCTGGCCGCGCTCTGGTCGGCCCGCGAGGGCGGCGACGACCCGGAGGACGTGCAGCACCTGCGGGCACAGTTGCAGGCGCTGCTGAGCGACGGCAGCCGCGAGCTGTTGCTGCGGCTCTACCCCGCCGCCGGCGACGCGATCGGGGCCGCGGGCAGCGACGGGATCGCACGCCGCGGCGGCTCGCCAGCGCGACCTGTGGCCTAATCCTGGGTTTCGCCAATTCCTACCGGAGCCGACATGGGCAACCAGATCAAGACCGAAGCCGACCGCCGTGCCACCCCCCGCCCCACCCCGCCGACCGGCGTGGTGTTCACGCCAGGCCGCGGCCAGAAGGTCAGCCTGGAGCGCGGTTCGCACACCCGCAGCAAGAAGAATCCGGGCAAGCGCTCCAAGAAGGGCGGCTGATCCCGGAGCACCGCGCGGCCGCGCCGGCACCGGCCGGGGCCTCGCACCGATGCTGCGAATCACCGAACTGCGCCTGCCGCTGAACCACGCCGAGGACGCGCTGCGTCCCGCGGTGGTAGCGCGCCTGGGCATCGCCGACGCGCAGCTGCAGTCCTTCACCGTCTTCAAGCGCAGCTACGACGCGCGCCGCAAGACGGCGGTGGTGCTGATCTACACCGTCGATTGCGAAGTGGCCGACGAGGCCGCCGTGCGAGCCCGGCTCGGCAGCGACCCGCACGTGCGGCCGGCGCCGGACACCCGGTACCGCTTCGTCGGACAGGCGCCGGACGGCTACTACGCCGCAGCCGCGGGCACGGCGCCGCCGCTGCGTCCGCTGGTCATCGGCTTCGGCCCCTGCGGCATCTTCGCGGCCTTGATCCTGGCGCAGATGGGCCTGCGCCCGATCGTGCTGGAACGCGGCAAGGCGGTGCGCGAGCGCACCCAGGACACCTGGGGTCTGTGGCGGCGCCGCGTGCTCGACCCCGAATCGAACGTGCAGTTCGGCGAGGGGGTGCCGGCACCTTCTCCGACGGCAAGCTGTGGAGCCAGATCAGCGACCCGCGCCACCTGACGCGCAAGGTGCTGACCGAGTTCGTGAAGGCCGGCGCGCCGGAGGAGATCCTCTACGTCGCCAAGCCGCACATCGGCACCTTCCGGCTGGTGAGCATGGTCGAGAAGATGCGCGCCGACATCGAGGCGCTGGGCGGCGAGATCCGCTTCCAGCAGCGTGTGACCGACGTGCTGATCGAGGACGGCCATCTCCGCGGCGTCACACTGGCTTCGGGTGAGCAACTGCGCGCCGACCACGTGGTGCTCGCCCTCGGCCACAGCGCACGCGACACCTTCGAGATGCTGCAGCGGCGCGGCGTCTACCTGGAGGCCAAGCCGTTCTCGATCGGCTACCGCATCGAGCATCCGCAGGGCCTGATCGACAAGGCGCGCTTCGGCCCGAATGCCGGCCACCCGCTCCTCGGCGCGGCCGACTACAAGCTGGTCCACCACGCGCGCAACGGCCGCTCGGTCTACAGCTTCTGCATGTGTCCGGGCGGCACGGTGGTCGCCGCCACGTCCGAGCCGGGGCGCGTGGTCACCAATGGCATGAGCCAGTATTCGCGCAACGAACGCAACGCCAATGCCGGCATCGTGGTCGGCATCACACCGCAGGACTACCGGCAGGACGGCCTGACCGAAGGTCCGGTGAACCCGCTCGACGGCATCGCCTTCCAGCGCTACTGGGAGTCGCGTGCCTACGAGTTGGGCGGGCGCAGCTACGAGGCGCCGGGCCAGCGGCTCGGCGATTTCCTGGTCGGCCGGCCCAGCACCGCCTGGGGCAGCGTGTTGCCCTCCTACAAGCCGGGCGTGCACCTGACCGACCTGGCCCAGTCCGGCAACGCCAGCCTGCCCGACTACGCGATCGACGCGATCCGCGAGGCCCTCCCGGCGTTCGACAAGCAGATCGCCGGGTTCTCGCTGCCCGACGCCGTGCTCACCGGCGTGGAAACGCGCACCTCGTCACCGCTGCGCATCACGCGGGGCAAGGACTACCAGAGCCTCAACGTCGTGGGGCTCTACCCGGCCGGCGAAGGCGCCGGCTATGCGGGCGGCATCATGTCGGCCGGCGTGGATGGGATCGAGGTGGCCGAGGCGCTGGGCGCACGCATGCTGGGGCTCGCCGGCTGACGAGCCGGGGCAACGTCGCTAGCGGCCCGGCTCGGCGTCCGCCCAGGTCGGGCTGCGTTTGTCGATGAAGGCCTGCACGCCCTCCAGCGCTGCCTCGTCCATCATGTTGCAGGCCATCGCCTGCCCGGCGATCTCGTAGGCCGACGCGATGCCGGCCTCGACCTGGCGGTAGAACTGGGCCTTGCCGACCGCGATCGCGACGCGCGGCTTGGCGACGATGCGCTGCACCAGTTGCTCCACCTCGGCGTCGAGCCGATCGGCCTCGGCCACGCGGTTGACGAGACCGCGCTCGCGCGCCTCCTCGGCACTGATGAAATCTCCGGTGAGCAGCATCTCCATCGCCTGTTTGCGCGGCAGGTTGCGCGCCAGCGCCACGCTGGGCGTCGAGCAGAACAGTCCGAGGTTGACGCCGCTCACGGCGAAGCGCGCTTCGCGCGCCGCGACCGCCAGGTCGCACATCGCGACGAGCTGGCAACCGGCCGCAGTGGCGAGGCCCTGCACACGGGCGATCACCGGCACCGGCAGGTTCTGGAGGCTCAGCATGACGCGCGTGCACTGCGCGAACAGCGTCTCGTAGTAGCCGAGCGAGGGCGCGGCGCGCATCTGCTTGAGATCGTGGCCTGCACAGAAGGCCTTGCCGCTGGCGGCGAGCACGACCACGCGCGACGAGGCATCCGCCGCCACCGCATCCAGCTCGGCTTGCAGCGCGGCCAGCATGCCTTCGGACAGCGCATTGAAGGCGTGCGGGCGGTTCAGTGTCAGCGTGACGACGCCGCGGGCATCCTGCGTCTTCAGCACGAACGGGTCGTCTCTTTCGGTGACGGACATCTCGGCTCCTGCGCGTTGCTATTCGATCGCCTGCGTCGAGCGGGCCCGCTCACGCAGCTGGAATTTCTGGATCTTCCCGGTCGAGGTCTTGGGGATGGCTTCGAAGCGCACCTCCTTCGGCGCCTTGTAGCCGGCCAGCAGCGACTTGCAGTGGGTGACCAGTTCCGCCGCGCTCACCTCGGCGCCGGGCTTGAGCTCCACGTAGGCGACCGGCGTCTCGCCCCACTTCGGGTCGGGTCTCGCGACCACCGCGCAGGCCATCACCGCCGGGTGCCGGTAGAGCGCGTCCTCGACCTCGATGGAGCTGATGTTCTCGCCGCCGGAGATGATGATGTCCTTGCTGCGGTCCTTGATCTTGACGTAGCGGTCCGGTTCCATCACCGCCAGGTCGCCGGTGTGGAACCAGCCACCCGCGAAAGCCGCAGCGCTCGCCTGGGGGTTCTTCAGGTAGCCTTTCATCACGATGTTGCCGCGGAACATGATCTCGCCCATCGTCTGGCCGTCGGCCGGCGTCTCGACCATCGTCTCGGGGTCCAGCACCGTCATGCCCTCCTGCAGCGCGTAGCGCACGCCCTGGCGGCCGTTGAGCCGCGTCTGCTCGGACAGGCTCTCGCCGGCCCAGCTGGCGCGCTTCACCGCCACGGCGGCCGGACCGTAGACCTCGGTGAGGCCGTAGACATGGGTGATGTCGAAGCCCAGTTTCGCCATGCCCTCGATCATCGCGGCCGGCGGCGCGGCACCCGCCACCATGCCGCGCACCTTCTGCGTGATGCCGGCGCGCAGCTCGTCGGGCGCGGCGATCAGCAAGTTGTGCACGATCGGGGCAGCGCAGTAGTGATCGACGCGGTGCTCGCGCATCGCTCCGAGGATGCTGGGCGCATCGACCCGGCGCAGGCACACGTGCGTGCCCCCCAGCATCGCGATCGTCCACGGGAAGCACCAGCCGTTGCAGTGGAACATCGGCAGCGTCCACAGGTAGGTCGGGAAGTGCGGCATGGTCCAGGTGGCCGCGTTGCTCACCGCGTTCAGGTAGGCGCCGCGGTGGTGGGTCACCACGCCCTTGGGGTCGCCGGTGGTCCCCGAGGTGTAGCTGACGGCGATGGCGTCCCATTCGTCGGCCGGACCATCGAGCCGCGCCAGCGGCGCGTGGGCGGCCAACAATGCCTCGTACTCGTGCGTGCCGAGCCGGTCGCCCGGACCGGCGTACTCGCTGTCGCAGACGTCGATGACGATCGGAGAACGGCCGTGCTCGCTGCGCAGCAGCCGCAGCGCCTCGGCGATGGTCGGCGCGAACTCGCGGTCGGTGATCAGCACCTGGGCCTCGCAGTGGTTCATCTGCCAGGCCAGCAGCGCGGCGTCGAGCCGGGTGTTCAGCGTGTTCAGCACCGCGTTCAGCGCCGGCACCGCGTAGTGCGCCTCCACCATCTCCGGCGTGTTGGGCAGCATCACGCTGACGGTGCTGCCGCGCGCCACGCCGAGCGCGCCGCAGCGCCGCGGCGAGCCGCGCCGAA
>NZ_AZND01000238.1:0-4942 GCF_000576205.1 Methylibium sp. T29
CCCTAAGGGCCGCACGCATGTCGGTTTGCACAACCGTAACCAGAGCTTCCCTGCATTTACCCCCGGCTGCGGGGGTGCCTCACTACGGATCGCCGCCTAATATCGTTCTTGCCACTGCAGCTGTGGAGTTGCTGAGGTGTTGCTTGGTGCGGCGCAGCAACGTGCGGCGACTTTTGACTCCCCCATTATCGAAAACGAGATTCAGTGAGAAATCGACAAATACTGACCAGGGAGGCCATTCGACGCATCGGTCCGGGGCTGGCGGTGTCGGCTTGCCTGCTGATCTCGGCTTGCGGCGGGGGCGAAACCGATAATGCCTCCGAGGCGACCGCGGCTTCTTCAGCCAAGGCACGCATCGCCGCCATCGCCGCGCCGGCGCAGGCCGTCTGGTCAGCCCCTGTTTCGCTCACCCTGGTGCCGTCTGCTGCGGCGAACCTGCCGAACGGCAAGGTCCTGATGTGGTCGGCCGACAGCCGCTTTGATTTCACAACCACTGCTGGGAATACCTACTCGACGCTGTTCGATCCGGTCACGAATACCGCAACCGAAAGGTTGATCAACGAAACCAACCACAACATGTTCTGCCCCGGCACGACCAACCTGCCGGACGGACGGTTGTTGGTCAGCGGCGGATCGAGCGCGGGGACCACCAGCATCTACAACCCGGCAACGGGGGCGTGGGCTGCCGCGGCGGCCATGAATATTCCGCGCGCCTACCAGCCAACACGATCCTGCAGGATGGTTCCATCCTGACGCTCGGGGGCTCGTGGAATGGCGGGCAAGGCAACAAGCATGCCGAAATCTGGACAGAGGCGGGCGGTTGGCGGCGCCTGACCGGCGTGGCCGTGAACCCGATGGTGGGGCCCGACCCGGGCGGCGTTTTCCGGGGAGACAACCACATGTGGTTGATCCCGACCGGCACCGGGCAGGTGCTCCATGCGGGCCCGAGCGCCAACATGAACTGGATCAACACCCAGGGCAATGGATCCAGCGTTCCCGCGGGAACGCGCGGCGACGATGCGTACGCAATCAACGGTTCCACCGTGATGTACGACATCGGCAAGATTCTCAAGACGGGCGGTGCGCCCGCTTACGAGAACATCGATGCCACGGCGAGTTCGTACGTGATCGACGTCAATGCTGGTTTGAGTGTGCGCAAGATTGCGCCGATGAGCTACGCACGCGCCTTTCACAACAGCGTGGTGCTGCCCAACGGACAGGTCCTGATCGTCGGGGGGCAGACACGTCCGGTTCCCTTTTCAGACGATCGCTCGGTGCTGATCCCGGAACTGTGGGATCCCGTGACGGAAGCCTTCACGACGATGCCGGCCATGACCGTACCGCGCAATTACCACGGTGTTGCGCTGTTGCTGCACGATGGTCGGGTGCTGTCAGCTGGCGGCGGCTTGTGTGGACAGGGTTGTGCAGGCAATCACCCCGACGTACAGATTCTGACGCCCAACTATCTGATGAACTCGGACGGCAGTGCGGCGACGCGTCCTGTCATCAACACGTTTCCGGCGCAGGTGGAGTACGGCAAGAAGATGGCCGTGACCACCAACTCGGCCGTCACGTCTTTCGTGCTGATCCGCCTGTCTTCGACGACGCACACCGTCAACAACGACCAGCGGCGCATCCCGCTGGTGTTCGCGTCGACCGGCACGAACAGCTACAGCATCGACGTACCGACCAATCCGGGCATTGCGCTGCCGGGTCAGTACATGCTTTTCGCGATCGACGGGCAAGGCGTTCCTTCGGTGGCGAAGACGGTGCGCATCGGTGCTGGCACGGCCCCGCAACTGCAGTCGCCGGGAACGCAAGCCGGGACGGCCGGCGTCGCTGTTTCGCTGAGCACGACCGCAACAGCTCCGAATGGTCTGGGCATCACATTCAGGGCGACGGGGCTGCCTCCCGGTCTGAGCATGAACGCGACCACCGGCAGCATCACCGGTACACCGACTGCAGGTGGCGATTTCAAGGTCAGTATTTTCGCGGCGACCACTTCCGGCGAGACCAGCACGGATTTCATGTGGAACGTGGTCGGAGGCACCTCCGGTCCGATCTCGGTGCGCTATGTTCGCCTGGAAGAGGTGACTGAGATCAACGGGGGCGCCTGGGCCTCGATGGCCGAGTTCAACCTGCTCGACACCAACGGCGCAACGATTTCCCGCGCCGGATGGACCGTGAGCGCGGACAGCCAGGAAACGCAGGGGGAGAATGCTCCGGCGGCCAACGCGATCGACGGCAATACCGCCACTTTCTGGCATACGCAGTGGTCCGGAGCCAATCCGCCGCCGCCGCACACGTTCACGGTGAACCTTGGTGCCGTGCGCAATGTCGGCGGCTTCAAGTATCTGCCGCGTCAGTCGGGCGCCAACGGCACGATCGCGCAGTTCCGCTTCTACGTCAGCGCCGACGGTATCAATTGGGGCGTTCCAGTCGCCACCGGCGACTTCAGCACCATGGGTGCCAGAGCGGTGGAGAAGACCGTGTTGTTCACGGTACCCGGGGCGAATCAGGCGCCGACGATCAACTCGCCGGGGCGCAATCGCACACGCAGGGGCAGACCGTGACGCTCGGCATCTCTGCGACCGACCCCGACGGCGATGCGCTGACGTATTCCGCGTCGGGCCTGCCCGCAGGCTGAACCTATCTGCGAGCACCGGTGTGATCAGCGGCACCGTGAACACCGCTGGAACCTACAGCCCGACGGTCACGGTCCAGGATGGAAACGGTGCCAGTGATACCACCGCGTTCGCCTGGACGGTGATTCCGGTCCAGCCGGTGATCAATCCCGTGCTGGCTCCGCCTGTCGTGGCGGGCGGGACCGCGACATTCAATGTCACATCGAACATGGGCGCCGGGGTTCAGTACCGATGGGACTTCGGTGACGGAACGCCGGAGACCGCCTATTCGACTGCGGCCACGGTCACGCACCTCTATGCCGCACCGGGGCTTTATACCGTGACGGTCACTGCGCTATCGACTTCGGGTGCCGTGAAGACGCTCAGCTTCACGCAGGCAATCTATGGAGCGATCTCAGGAGCGACTCGTCCGAGCGGATCGACCAACGTCGTCGTCGAGACCCGCGCTGGACAGAACCCGCGGGTCTGGTTGGTCAACCAGGATAACGACAGTGTCAGCGTCTTCGATGGCGTGACCTACAACAAGGTAGCCGAAGTCGCGGTCGGGGTCGATCCGCGGACCTTGGCTGTGGCCCCTGATGGTCGCGTGTGGGTCACCAACAAGAGCGGCTCGAGCATCAGTGTCATCAGTGCCAGCAGCCTGTCGGTGGTTCAGACGATTGCATTGCCTCGGGCTTCGATGCCCTACGGACTTGCCTTCGCGCCGAATGGCAGCGCTGCCTACGTCGCGTTGGAAGCCAGCGGTCAGCTGCTGAAACTGAACGTGAGCTCGGGGGCTGTTTTGGGATCGGTCGCGGTAGGTGCCAATCCGCGCCATCTTTCGATCCCCGTTGCGAGCGACCGCATTTTCGTTTCGCGATTCATTTCGCCGCCCTTGCCGGGAGAGGGGACCACAGTCGTTCAGACCGAGGTGGCGGGGGTCAAGCGTGGCGGCGAGGTGGTGGTGGTCACGTCCGCCATGGCAATCGAGCGCACCATCGTCCTGCAGCACAGCGACTTGCCGGACACCACGCTGCACGGGCGCGGCATTCCGAACTATCTGGCCTCGCCAGTGATTGCCCCGGACGGAAAGAGCGCTTGGGTCCCATCGAAGCAGGACAACGTCAAGCGCGGAACCCGGCGTGACGGCTTGGCCCTGAACTTCGAAAGCACGGTGCGCGCGATCACCTCGAGGATCGACCTGGTGACCTTCGCGGAAGACTATGCGGCCCGCGTCGATCACGACAACTCCAGTCTCGCCAGTGCCGCGGTTTTCCACCCGACAGGGGCGTACCTGTTCGTCGCGCTGCAGACGAGCCGTCACGTCGCGGTGATCGATCCGGTCCGGGAAGTCGAACTGTTCCGCTTCGATGCGGGGCGCGCACCCGATGGGGTCGCCGTCTCGCCCGACGGCCTGACCCTGTATGTCAACAACTTCATGGATCGGACTCTGGGGTCTTCGATCTGACGCGGCTGGTACGGTATGGCGAGTTCAGCGTGACTGCATCGGCAGCCGTCGACGCGGTCGCCGTCGAGAAGCTCTCGGCCGTGGTGCTGACGGGCAAGCAGTTCTTCTACGATGCCCGTGACCCCCGGTTGTCTCGCGATGCGTACATGAGTTGCGCGGCCTGCCACAACGACGGTGGGCACGACGGTCGCACATGGGACCTGAGCAGTCTGGGAGAAGGGCTGCGCAACACGATCAGCCTGCGTGGTCGGGCCGGTGGGCAGGGCTTCAAGCACTGGAGCGGAAATTTCGACGAGATCCAGGATTTTGAAGGGCAGATCCGAACGCTTGCGCAAGGCGCTGGGCTGATGACGGACGTGCAGTTCAATACCGGGACACGGTCTCAGCCGTTGGGCACGACGAAGGCCGGGGTCAGCGCAGACCTTGACGCGCTGGCGGCCTACGTGGGCTCGCTCAACACGTTCGCGCCGACTCCGAACCGCAACGCAGACGGGAGTCTCACCGCAGCTGGGACAGCAGGCCAGGCCGTGTTCGCCAGCAAGTGCTCGTCATGCCACTCTGGAACGGCGTTCACCGAGAGCGGAGCCAGTACCTTGAGAGACGTTGGCACGCTCAAGGCCTCCAGCGGCAACCGTTTGGGCGGAACGTTGACGGGGATCGACACACCGACGCTTCGCGATGTTTGGGCCACGGCGCCCTATCTGCATGACGGGTCTGCGGCCAGCGTGACTGCAGCCATCCAGGCGCACACGGCGATCGTGCTGACGGCGACTGAACTGTCCAACGTCGCGTCGTACGTCGCTCAGATCGGCGTCGAGGAAGCCACCGCGCCGACGAGCACGCCCGGCGG
>NZ_AZND01000239.1:0-4946 GCF_000576205.1 Methylibium sp. T29
GATGCAGGCCGACGGCGTGCCGGCGGCGATCGTGCGCGCCGTTCGTGCGGCGCAGCGCCGCGCGGTCGAGCTGGGCGACGAGTTCGGCGGCTGAGCCGATGTGCCTCCTCTCCCCCGGCCACCGGGGGAGAGGGCCGGGGGCGAGGGGGCCGCGTCGATGAACGCCGCCCGCGGCAGGCATGCAAACCCGGCATCAACCCGGTAGGCGCAGCGGTGCGACGGCGCCTAAAGTCTCGTGGCCGCGCCACGAACGCGGCGTCATCCAGACCCCACAAGGACACCGCATGAGCGCCAAGACCGACCCCACGCAGCTGAGCAGCTTCCTCTCCTACGTCACGCCGTCACCCACCAGCCCCTGGGGGACCTACCTGTCGCAGGTCGATCGCGTGATCCCCTACCTGGGGCACCTCGGCAAATGGGCCGAGACGCTGAAGCGACCCAAGCGCGCGCTGATCGTCGACGTGCCGATCGAGATGGACGACGGCTCGGTGCGCCACTTCGAGGGCTTCCGCGTGCAGCACAACCTGAGCCGCGGCCCCGGCAAGGGCGGCGTGCGCTACCACCCCGACGTGACGCTGGAAGAGGTGATGGCGCTGTCGGCCTGGATGACGGTGAAGTGCGCCGCGGTGAACCTGCCCTACGGCGGCGCCAAGGGTGGCATCCGCGTTGACCCGAAGCAGCTTTCCCAGAAGGAGCTGGAGAAGATGACGCGCCGCTACACCAGCGAGATCGGCATCATCATCGGCCCGCAGCGCGACATCCCCGCGCCCGACGTCAACACCAACGGCCAGATCATGGCCTGGATGATGGACACCTACTCGCAGAACACCGGCGCCACCGCGACCGGCGTCGTCACCGGCAAGCCCATCCACCTGGGCGGCTCGCTGGGCCGCGTGAAGGCCACCGGCCGCGGCGTGTTCGTCACCGGCCGCGAGGCGGCGCGCCGCCTCGGCCTGGCGCTCGACGGCGCCCGTGTGGCGGTGCAGGGCTTCGGCAACGTGGGCGGCTCCGCTGCAGAGCTGTTCGCCCAGGCCGGCGCGAAGATCGTTGCGGCGCAGGACCACACCGGGACCATCTACAACGACAAGGGGCTCGACCTCGCCGAGCTGGTGCCCTACGTGAAGCAGGTGGGCGGCGTGGGCGGCTTCAAGGGCGCGGAGGCGATGGACGGCGAATCGTTCTGGGACGTGAACGCCGACATCCTGATCCCCGCGGCGCTGGAGGGCGTGATCAGCGCCGAGCGCGCCGCGCGCATCAAGGCCAGGCTGGTGCTCGAAGGCGCCAACGGCCCCACGGTGCCCGCGGCCGACGACATCCTGCGCGACCGCGGCGTGCTGGTGGTGCCCGACGTCATCTGCAACGCCGGCGGCGTGACCGTCAGCTACTTCGAGTGGGTGCAGGACTTCTCGTCCTTCTTCTGGACCGAGGACGAGATCAACGTGCGGCTCGACAAGATCATGGTCGACGCACTGCGGCGCATCTGGGACACCGCCGACCTGCACAAGATCACGCTGCGCACGGCGACCTTTGCGGTGGCGTGCGAGCGGATCCTGATTGCGCGGGAGGAGCGGGGGTTGTATCCCTGAGGTGGTGCGGCGGGCGCCGAATGGCGCCGACCGTAAACGTCGCGCCTGGGGCTTCGAACGATTAGCGTCGCGCTGAAGCGGATTCCATCTCGACATGGGCTCGCAGTGCACAGCCCGCGATAGAAGTCGGGTATACGACGGCCGTTGCAGCCCTCCGTGCCCTCTCCGTTGAATCAGCCCTCGGCTTTTGCGGGGAGGTCCATATGCGAATGGTTAGGCATCACCGTGCCCGTCCGGCATTCTCTAGCACCTTGAGCACGGCAATGTTGAACGATAGGAAGGCGGCAACAACGTTCATTACTTCTTCTCGGCGAACCTGCTTTAGGAGCGCGACTTGAGTGGCAATATCGCGCCCATAGTGGCCGGTCGCTTGGTTGCGCAAATCCGACCAATGCTGCAGTTGCAGGAGTTGTTCCTTCCACTTCTTTCGCTCCGCTTTGATGTCCGCGCTCTCGATGACAACTCCGCGGGTGCGCGCAAGCGCCAGCATGCGTGCCACGAGGTGCTTGCTCAATAGTTGGTCGTACTCGTACAGCTTATGAATGAGTCCCTTGAGCGCGACCTTCTCCGCAAAGCCTGCAGGCTCGTGATGCCAAATTGAAACGACGTCAAAGGACACGTCGTAGTTGAAGATGGCAGCCTGAACGCGAAGCTCATAAAACTCCCGAGCGAGAGTACTGCTTGGTGGCGCCTCGTAGTCCGAGAGCGCCTTATTGAGGCGGTCCTCACTCTCTCTAAGCAACTGCTCGGGTGTCTTCATAGAGGGCAAGATCGCGCGACAGGTCGCCCGTGACGCTTAACGTTCGAGCTAACCGAGGCCGCTCGAATCAATTGGCGTCGTGCGTTCAAGCCGCCAGACTGTGACGATGAAACCAGCTCAATTTCCGTACAGCAACTGGAAGATGCTGTTCGTAGATATCGGTGTACTCGACCTTGATCGTCAAAGTGCCCAACGTAACCCGAACCGAGTCGCGAGCCAGTGTGAAATAAGCACGTGAGACGCTGCTGCTTTCCTCAAGGTCAACGAGAAACACTTCACCTCCTGGAGGGACGCTTCTGCTGGAGATGTCCTCTACGAAGTTCGTCCATGCCGCCATCGGAGGGAGTTTTGGCATCGCGTGGATCAATGGCTTGTCCGGTTCGGATGCGCCATCAATGGTGATGCGTTTGAGAATGAGGGGACCGACGCCGTTGTTCTGAATCTTTACGTAAATTCTGTTCTCGTAGTCACCCACACCAATGTAGACAAGTGGTCGAACAGACATTCTGTCGTGCGTCTCTTGATGCTTTGCGGTCCTGTGGGAGACATAGAGCGAGACAAGCGAAATCAGGCAAGCGGCCGCGGCTAGGACGGCGCTGCCGATTGCGGCCACGGCGTTAGCTACATCTGGCTTCGCGACGAGGGTTTCAAAGAGAGTGTCGAGTTGCATCAAGTTCGCGAAGTCCATGTTTGACATGAGCCGCAGGCCACGGCTCGCTGTGGCCTGCGGCTTGATGGAATGATTAGGCCGCAATGCTGGGACGAATTCGTGTTTCCAAGCAGTGCATCGCGTCGCTGAGGACTGCCAGTGCGTCAAGTCTGGCGCCAGTATTCGTGGCTACCGTGGCATGGATCTGGATCAACTGAATATTTTTGATGTCTAGGGTGACATCCCGCCCCGCGACTGTGATCCGATCGATTGAATCTTGTGGGGCGTCGAACCCAACGTCCACGAGCTCTGCAAATTGCCCAGATCTACTCTCGCGGAGAGAGCCGTGCTTCGCTCGGTTGGCAATGTCCGCGACATAGGTGAGAGCGGGGCACCGGTTGACTTCTTCCTCTACCGCCTTGCCGCTAAGGCCTTTGGCGTCGAAAACTGATTTCAGGTAGTCCTTGAGGCTCCAAGTCCAGATGAACAGGTTTAGGAAATCGTCCTCGAGTTGTTTCGGATCCTTCACACCCAAGGCTCTGAAGCTAGTTGTGAAGTCCGTGCCGGAAGCTTGATAGAAAGTCTGGTAGCCGGCACCGAACGGGTCTTGCGCCGCAGCAAACGCGCGTCCAATTCGGCTTCTGATTGCGTCGAGATCAGCGGGTGTCACGTCTTTGCGGCCAAGGTTTGGACATGGCAACACTACCGGGCGCACGTAGCCGACGTCAATCGCTAGGTCATGCAAATCCTGATGCCACGAACCCTTGAGAGCACTCAGGCCGCGTTGGATCACCCAACGCAACGCATCACGCGTGACACATCAGATCCACCACGATCCCTGCAAACACCGCGAACCCCACCCAGTGGTTCAACCGAAAGGCCTTGAAGCAGCCGTCGCGACTGCGGTCCCGGATCAGCGCGTGGTGCCAGGCCACCTGCACCGCCGCCGCGGCCAGGCCGGCGGCGAAGGGCACGCCGAGGCCTTGCCAGAAGCCGATGGCGCCCCAGACCAGCAGGTAGAGCTGGTAGAAGCTCATCACCGCCGTCACGTCGTGGCGGCCCAGCGTGATGGCGGAGGTCTTGATGCCGATCTTCAGGTCGTCGTCGCGGTCGACCATCGCGTACTCGGTGTCGTAGGCCAGCACCCAGAACAGGTTGCCGATCAGCAGGCCCCAGGCCCACCAGGGCACGGCCGCGTTCAGCGCAGCCAGGTTCCAGGCGCCGTCGCCGCCGCGCACCGCGCTGAAGGCCATCGGGATGCCGAAGCTGAAGGCCACGCCCAGCACCGCCTGCGGCATCGCCACGCAGCGCTTCGCGTAGGGGTAGGCCACCGCGACGGCCAGTGCCGGGAACGACAGCGCGATGGTCAGCGCGTTGGTGGTGAGCACCAGCGCGAACGCGGCCAACGCCAGCACGGCACCGACCGCCAGCGCCTCCTTCACCGACACCGCGCCGCGCGTCACCGGCCGCTCGGCGGTGCGCTTCACGTGGCGGTCGAACTCGCGGTCGGCGACGTCGTTGATGCAGCAGCCGGCGCTGCGCATCAGCACCGTGCCGAGCGTGAACACCGCCAGCAGGTGCCAGCCCGGGAAGCCGCCCGCGGCGAGCCACAGCGCGCCCAGCGTCGGCCACAGCAGCAGCAGCCAGCCGGCCGGCCGGTCCCAGCGGATCAGCTGGCGGTAGAGCGTCAGGCGCGAAGGCGGGTGTGCTTGAGCGGGCGCAGCGGACATCGGCCGCGAGTGTAGGGCGCATGGGTGCGGCATGGCACCATCGGCGCGAAGCCGCCGCCATGCCCTCGTTCGCGTCCGACCTGCCGAATCCGCGCCCTCGCCACCGCGTTGTCCCGCTGACGCTGTGGCGGGTGGCGATGCTGCTGGCCTGGCTCGGGCTGGCGGGCTGCTCCTCGCTGCCGTCGCGGCCACCGTTGCCCGACGAGGCCGCGCTGCCCGCG
>NZ_AZND01000240.1:0-4929 GCF_000576205.1 Methylibium sp. T29
CGCGCTCGTGTCGTCTTGGCCCTCGTCGATCAGGACGTTCCAAGAAGGATCTAGTTCGCCGATCTCGTGATCCTTCAGGTTTGACAGCGTGAGCCAGTGAATCGGAGTAGCGGCCTTGACGACTTCGGGAACGACTCCCATCCACGCCGGGTGGTCGCAGTTCATCAGCATCACGCTCGTCCAGTTCTTCCGGCGGTAGTTGGTCTGGTCGCACTCCATCTGCGTGCCGATGTACTTGCGTTCGTGCTGGCTTTGATAGTCAGGGTGCTTGACGACTTGGACCGCGCAGGCCGGATCGAAGCAGTCAGCAAGTTCCTTCACGTCGGCCAGCATCAGCATGTCCGATGCGTCCATGAAGATCGCTCGACCCGTGAAACCAGAGAGGTACGGGACGAGGAAGCGAGACAGAGTGAAGGCGTTGGAGCCACCCAAACCTGAGACCGGGATGAACTCCACGGGGATCGATGCGCGCTTGATGACCGAGTGGACGAACGTGTGAAATCCGATGGACTCTCGACGGTCGTAACCACAGAACAGTTTCATTTCCAGACGACCGCGAGCTTGGACATGCCGCCGTGCTTGCAGCGATCTCCGATCGGGAGGATCTGAACCTTCATCGTCTTGGCGAGTTCGTCGACAAGCTGATTGGCGCCGTACTTCGTCAGATCGGGGATGCCCTTATCTTCCACGTAGTAGTCATCGAACACGACGCACTTCGCTTCCTTGACGGCTTCGTAGTCGCTGCGGATCGCATCCACCCGGTGGTCACCATCGATGAATGCGAAGTCGCACGGTAGTTTGGTTCCTGCTAGCGTCTTCGTGGTGTCGCCGACGATCAAGTCAAAGGTGAAGCGGCTCTTGATGCTTGAGAGTCTTGCCCTCGCCTGGCTCTCGCTCGGCGGACCTTTCCCGTTCAATGCGTCCTGTTGAAACTGCTCATCACCCAGACCGAAGATGTCGCAGCCAATGTAGTGAACTGAGGCTTGATACCTGAGCGCTTCCTTGCAGAGCTTGTAGGCGCGAAGAGCTTTGTGCACCCCGATCTCTACTATGATCTTCGGCTTGACCTTGGAGACAAGATCAATCATCTGCTCGTATCGTTTTGCCACTCAGCGACTCCAGTAGCTTCAGCCCGTTTGATCTTCATGTCCGAAGGAAGTGACTTACCTCGGTCCTTCCTCTTGCCCTTCAGGTGATCTAGCTTTTCACCCAAGGGGCCGTTGACAAGCGGGTGGCCCGTCCTCTCGGCATCACCAGATAGGGATACACACTTCAGGCCCGCGGTCTTCCTGACTTCCTCGATCGCCCATGAGTCGTGCCACTCGGCCAGATCGAAGAGCTTGTCCGTCTTGTAGAGATCAACGATCTCTGCGTTGAACCGATCGCAGGCACCTTTACGGAACATCATGAATCCGCACTCCGGGTACTTGCCTTCCCGCTTCAGGTAGGCAAAGTCCGCATCGCCGATCAGAGATCTGAGCCACTCTTTTGTCACGGGCGCGTGAGTCACACAGTCGGCGTCCATCCATATCAGGATGTCATCGGCAAGCTCGTAGGCCAACTCGATCGCGGCCACTTTGTGAGCGAACCGCACAGCATCAAAGCGATAGTTGTCTGTCGGCCTGTGTGCGTGGCGAGCCTTGAAGTCAGAGAGCCATGACGACTCATCCTCTAGTAGCTCATCGGTGTAGGCGGCCAGCGGCGTATCCCAAAACTGTTCGAACGTCTCAACGCACCGCTTCGCGTACACATCCCAATGCCGCTGGGCGTAGGTCGTGACTACAAGCACATCTGTTCCTTCAGGTAGGCCCAGCACTCGCCGGACTCCATTTCTTTGTGCGTCCACTGAAGCCACGCAACGTCAGCAAGAAACTGTTCCCTGCCTTCAAGTCTTGGAGGGTTTTTGATCTCGCCCAACTTGATGCTGAATGCCGCTGCGGCCCCCGTCTCGCAGTACACCGGAACACCAGCCACGAGAGCATCAATGGCTGTATTCGAGTGGTGCGTAACGATGACCTTGGCCGTACTCAATGTGTCTTCGATCGGGCCGCAGTCAAACCGCGTTCCTGAGATCGGTCTGGCCTCTAGATCTCGCGGCTTCGGTCGGTATGCGACCTTGTGACCGCTGAGCCGGCGGGCCATCTCGGTTTCCCACTGCATGTAATCGAAGCCGTGATCCCTGCAGGCTTTCCGACTAGACCCGGCGATAACGATCTCGTCACCGTCTTTCCAAGGCTGGATCTTGATGCCTAGGTTTTGAAGCGGAGGAACTTGTGTCCTTGCTTGACGTAGCTGTCCGGGCTCCACCCGCCCACTGTGAACCGGTAGTACTCGCCTCGATTCCAATAGCCCATGTCCGCGTATGCGAACTTCGGGAACCTGGCGAGTACATCCCTGCACTTCCACCCCCACACGATCCCGACATCGCCGTTGGGGGCCGTCCTTCTGACATCAGCGATGACCGCTGAGTCTCCGTGGCGCCTGATCCCTTCGTACATCGAATCAGCGATTCGCCTGTATCTTTGGAGGCGAGGATTCGTCAGGCAGACGACCTTAGTAGCCAATCGAATGCCTCTCCGCTTCTGATTTCATCCAAGCTCCACTGAGCCCAGGCTAGTTGCCTGAGCATGTCCAGCCGGCCTTGGTCTGTGTTGTCCTGTTCGCCGATCCAGTTAGGCATATGAGACTCGACGGGGATGCCCCACATCAAAGCCTTGACCGCCGCACCACTACCCCAGGTGATGACCCGGCCGCAGTCCTTCAGGTCTTGCTTGAGATCGACCGACTGATGCCGTCCTGGGTGCTGCCTGATCCGGCCGTGGAAGTGATTCCCCCAGCCTCTTGGCATCGCGATACCCGGAGGTCCGATTCCCCTTTGAGGCAGGATCACCGTTTCGCCGAAGGTTCTCCACGGGTCAAGCTCCACGCCGAGCCTATCCCATCTTTCAGAATCGCCGTGCCTGCACTTGACGTTGTGAAAGCCTTCTTGAATCTGATACCACCGACCGCCTTGGAAGTCGTTGCCCCACGTCGCGTTCTCGGCAACCAAGATGCGGTCGGCCTTGACGCTGTTAGCAGTCCCTATCCTGTTCCACGTCACGAACAGCTCGCACCGACTCGGCGTCCCTCGCTCGACTTCGTAGCCGATCCGCCTCAGACCTTCGATGAAAGCCTGTTGCCTCTCAGGAACCGTGTACCGGAGATTCAGCCAAGCAATCTTCAAGCGCGGCCCTCGGATACACGTCCAATGCTGAATCTGGCGTGCAGTTAATGATCTGCACGCCTCTCGGCTGGTAGTTCTTGAACTGCCGCTTGAAGGCTTCCATGCGTTCAGGCTTGGTCGACTTCAGCGGCTTCGGGTGCTTCCCGAAAAAGTGATTCCCAGGGTCTTTCAGATCGAAGCCGCAGAGCAGCACTCGCCTCGCTCCAAGCTTCACGGCCACCATGATCCCTAACAGCCCTGAGTTCGTACCGGTGTCAACGTGCAGACGCTCGACCCCGTGGATCGCCCTGAAGTCAGGCATTGCACCGAACTTCAAACCGCTGAACGCCAGCGCCTCGGGATGCTGTTTCCACCAAGCAGAGTCTGTGCTTGCGAGAGCATCGGCCCAAGGAGCCAGTCTGTAGGCGTCCGAGACTGCGACGACGTTGTGCCCTCTGACAGAATCGGCGATCGACTGGTTCAGACTGGGACCGGTAGCCAGAACAACCCACACCACTAAACCTCTCCGGCTGTCAGTTGGCTCATAGCTGCACGATCTGGCCGTTTGAGATCGTCCCGTTATTGGCAGAGTTCACTTGCGCCGGCAGCGTCACACCAGTCGCCGAGGCGGAGTCCCACAGCTCTGCGAGGTTCGACGTGATGTCGGTTGCCGCAGAACCCAGGGCAGCGATCTCGAATCGAGTCACGCAATCCGACAAGCTCAGCGCGGCGGAGTAGACCCGAGCGGAGATGAATGCCATGCGCCCAGGGTCTGCCCACGCACCAGAGTTTCGCCATGCCCCGATGCCGGTCCGATGGCCTGACTGAGAGGTCATCGAGATCGCGATATTACGCTGCTTGACCAGCTTGCCGTTGACGTACAGGCGCCAGATGCTCGTGCCGTCAAAAGTGCTGATGACGTGCTGGGCCTTGGCGTACTTCCCAAGGACTCCGGTTCGCCATGCGGCATTCGCTAGCGGCGGATCGGAGTCGATCCTTGGTAGCGGAAGAACCATGTACTGAGGACCAGGCCAGCGCAGGGTGAAGTCGTCCTCATGCTTGAGAAACGTCCCCCACGAATATGCATTGTTGGTCGCCGCCGGCCCTGCGCCCCGGCCGATCAGTTGCATGTAAGGCGTGTCGCTTGCCGTAGCCGAGTAGTACGGAATACCGAACCACTCCACCGTCATGGCGCCCGAGATGTTGAGCGTGTCGTCAGACGTCCCGCAGTCGATCACGCTAGCGACATCCCGGCCCGGCAGATAGATCGCCTTCTTGCCCGAGGTGATGACAGCCGGTGCTGAGTAAGGAGTCCCACCGGAGCCACCGAACACCAAGGCTCGATACGTGATCGTGTTCAGGTTGCCGAATGTCGTTCCGAGCGTGATGGCGCTCGACGACAGCACGGGATCGCCAGCAACGGCAGCAGTTGCCCCCACTGGATAGGTCGCGTCCAGCGTGCAGATTCGAGCTTGGTTCCCGTTGGTCGCGTCGCTGCGATAGATGATCGCGAACTTTGCGTCAGTGACGGCGATAGTTCTGCCGCCAGAACCGTTCCCGGTCCAAGAGACGTTCGTGACGTTCGCCCCGTCAGTCAGGAAGAACAAGCCATCGATACCCTCCCCGAGACCGTTTGCAGAGTCGTACTGGTTAGCGTAGGTCTGACTGGACAGGGTGGCAGAACCAACCCCGAGCGTCGTCACCGGGTCCGTCGGCTTGGCTGTTGC
>NZ_AZND01000241.1:0-4896 GCF_000576205.1 Methylibium sp. T29
GCCGTGATCGCGGCCCGCTCGGCGGGCGTGATCGGCCGCAGGCCGCCCGGCGCACTGTCGTCCAGCCCCAGCAGCGCGGCGAAGCCGGCGTCGCTGACCGGCTGCACCGGAACGCGCAGCAGGAAGCGGTCGTAGAAGGCCTGCAGCGATTCGTCGGCCGGCACCTCGTTGGTGGCGCCGACCACGCACACCAGCGGCGTCTGCATGCGCTCGCAGCCGTTGTCGAACTCGCGTTCGTTCAGCAGGGTCAGCAGTGCGTTGAGGATCGCCGAGTTGGCCTTGAACACCTCGTCGAGGAAGGCGATGCCGGCGGTGGCAGGTAGCCCTCGGTCAGGCGCTCGTAGCGGTCGTCCTCCAGCGCCTTCAGCGACAGCGGTCCGAACAGTTCTTCCGGGACCGAGAAGCGCGTCAGCAGCCGCTCGAACCAGCGTGCGCCCTCGAAGGCGTGCTGCAGCCGCCGCGCCAGCGCGCTCTGGCCGTGCCGGGCGGGCCGACCAGCAGCACGTGCTCGCCGGCCAGCGCAGCCAGCAGCGCGAGTCGCACGGCGGCCTCGCGTTCGAGCAGGCCGTGTTCGAGCCAGTCGATCAGTGCGCGCAGGCGCGCCGGGTCCGGAGCAGGGGCGTGGGCATCCATGCCCCCATTCTGACGGCGGCGCTCAGCGGCCGAGCACGCCGCGCAGCAGATCGAGTGCGCCGGGCTTCTTCTCCTCGGCCGGCGGCGTGCCGGGCGCGGTGCCGCCCTCGCCCTTCATCACGTCGCCCATCGAGGGCATGCCGGGCATCGCGGTGGTCATCGACTTGACGCGCAGCTTCACCGCCCACTGCGGCTCCCACACCGCCTTGGGGTCGGCCGGGCGCGGCGGGTGCGCGAGGTTCAACTCGGGGCCGTAGGCGATAAGCCGCAGGAACGAGCCCTCGGCCGGCAGCACGCCCTTGGGCACGGTGCAGCGGGTGGTGGTCGGTGCGAGCAGCACGCGCTCCTTGACCCAGCGCTCGACGGCCGGATTGGTCTGGTAGTCGAACAGGCCGAAGCCGGTGTCGGGCAGCTCGCTCGAGGTCCAGATCACCATCTCGCTGGCGCCGTCGGCCTGCTCGCCCCTGCCGGCGAAGGCCCCGGCGAAATAGCCGCGCGCGGTCGGCAGCGCGTTCCACTCCAGCGCGGTGGCGCCGGCCTTGTCGGCAGTGGTGAGCGTCAGCGCCGGCATCAGGTCGTTGGCCGCCGGGATCGCGAACTTGAAGCCTTCGGGCACGCCCTGGCCCTTGAACTCGTGCTCGCCGACCAGCGAGCCGCCGTCGGGCACGCGCTTGCCCTCGCTCGGGTTGGGCCAGTGCGGCCGGCCGGTGGCGCTGTGCGCGCCGCGCTGCGTGGCGCGGCGCGAGATGAAGAACTTGGCCACGTCCTCGGGCTTGAGCTTGGCGACGTCGAGCACGCGCGGCTGGCCGGCGCGCACGGTGTCGCCGCAGCCCCAGTACAGCAGCAGCCGGCCCTTGGGCTTCTCGGACGGCTCCTCGACGCGCTCGTCGCCGTCGTCGCCAGGTACCGGCTTCGCGTCCTTCGGCGACAGCAGCTTGATTGCCGGGCCGAGCTGCAGCCCGGCCGGCAGCGCCTGCGTGCCCTCAGCGAGCTGTGGGTTGGCGCGCGTCGCGAGCGTGACGTCCATGTAGCGGCCGCCGCTGCCGCCGGACTGCGTCGACAGGAAGGGCACGGTGGCGCCTCCGCCCACGCCGAACAGGCCACCCAGCGCCGACAGCGGATTGTTGCCGCCGCCGCCGCCCAGGCCGCCGAGGCCGGCCCCCAGGCCGCTGAAGGTGGCGACGTCGATCCAGGCCTGCGCGACCGGCGGCTTGGACGGCCCCTTGGGGGCAGGCTGCTGAGCGCCGGCCACGCCGGCGCACAGGGCCAGCGCGGTGGCGAACGGAACGAGCGGCCGACGCGGGCCGCGGAAGGAGGGGGCAGAGGTGGTCATGGCGGAGGTCCTCGCAGGAGCAGGGCAGGCGCGCGGCGCAGGGTGCGCGGCGCGGTCGCGATGTTCTCGCGAGTGTGCGACTTCGGCCCTCCCACCGTCGAGGGGGATCGCCCCCGAGCGGGGCCGGCCCGGTTCAGGGCGCCGGGTCGCTGCGCACGCCTTCCACCTGCACCCGCAGCGTCACCTCGTCCCGCACGAAGGGCAGGCCGTAGTCGATGCCGAAGTCGCTGCGCCGGATGCGGCCCTCGAAGTCGCCGCCGCAGACCTCGCGCTGCAGCACCGGGTGGCGGTGGCAGGCGTAGCGCGTCGCGGTGAGGGTCAGGCCGCGGCTCACGCCGCGCAGCGTCAGCTCGCCGCGCAGTTCGGTGAGCCGGCCGGCGTCGAAGCGCAGGTCGCGCGAGACGAACCAGGCGGTCGGGTGCTCGGTGGTCGACAGCAGCTCGGCGTCGCGCAGGTGCTTGTCGAACGCCGCGAGGCCGGTGCTCACCGAGGCCATCGGGATCGTCACGCCGATCTCGCCGCGGCCCGCCCCGGGGTCCAGGCTCACGCTGCCCTCGGCCGGGCCCAGCCGCCCGCGGATCGTCGAGGTGCCGAAGTGCGACAGCTCGAACTGCACCCAGCTGTGCGCCGGGTCGAGGGTGTAGCGCGCCGGTTCGGCCGCCGCCGGCGTGGCGGCAAGGGCCAGGCTCGACAGGGCGAGCGTCAGGGAGGCAGCGGGGAGGGCGCGCATGCGGCGGGGGGCCTGGGGTGGGGGCCGCGCACGGCCCCCGACGGCCATGCTGACTCTTACTGCTTCACCGCCTCGATCTGCACCGTCAGGCGCACGCTGTCGGGAATGTTGGGCAGGCCGTAGTTCATGCCGAACTGGCTGCGCTGCAAGGTGGTCTCGAAGTCGCCGCCGCAGACCTCGCGCTTGAGGCGCGGGTTCTCGTAGCAGTTGAAGTTGGCCGCCTTCAGCGTGACCGGCTGGCTCTTGTCCAGCAGCGTCAGCGTGCCGCTCACTTCACTGACCTTGTCGCCGCTGAAGACGAACTTGTCGGAGACGAACTTGGCGGTCGGGAACATCGCCGCGTTGAAGAAGTCGGCGTTGCGCAGGTGGTTGTCGAAGGCCGCGACGCCGGTGTTGATCGACGCGGTGTCGATGCTGATCTCCACCTTGCCGGTCTTGCCGGCGCGGTCGAACTGCACCGTGCCTTCCTTCTTGTCAAAGCGGCCGCGTGCGGTGGAGGTGCCGAAGTGCAGCACCTCGAAGGTCACGAAGGTGTGGCCGGGGTCGATCGCGTAGCTCGCGCTCTGGGCCTGCGCGCCACCGGCGAGGCAGGCGAGGGCGGCAGCGGTGGCGGCGGCGAGGAAGGGCTTCTTCATGCTCATGCGGGGGTCCTGGAGAGTGGGGTTGGGAAACGGGAGGGAGGAAAACGGCGCCGGGGCCGCGCCGGTCAGAGCGCGCCCACGCCGGTCAGCGCGAGCTTGAACTTCACCTGCACTTCGTCGGCGACCATCGAGGTGTCGCCCCAGTCGCCGGCGCCGATCTTGAACTCCAGGCGCTTGATGGCGAAGGCGCCGGTGGCGGTGCTGGTGCCGCCGGCCTGGGTGAGCGTGACCGGCACCAGCACGTCGCGGCTGCTGCCCTTGATCGCGAGCTTGCCGGTCACCTCGAACTTGCCGCCGCCCAGCGCCTTGATCGCGGTGGACTGGAAGGTGGCCTGCGGGAACTTGGCCGTGTCGAACCAGTCGCCCTTCTTCATCTCGCATCGGTGTCGCGGTCGCCGATGGTGGCGCTGCCGGTGTCGATCGCGAAGGCGATCTTGCCGTTCGCGGGCTGCTTCGGGTCGAAGGCGACCTGGGCGTCGAACTTCTTGAACTGGCCCTGCACCGGCACGCCCATCTGCTTGCTGACGAAGCCGATCTCGCTCTGCGCCGGCAGCAACTTCGCGGTGGGGGCCTGCGCATGCGCCGGGGCGGCGGCCACCACGCCGGCGACGGCCAGCAACATCAGGGGGAGCGTGAAGCGTCTTCTCATGCGGGGTCCTCGGAAATCGATCGATCCATCAGGCGCGGCGCGGCCGCATGCGGTCCAGCAGGCCGTCGCGGTCGACGAACTGGTGCTTCAGGGCGGCCGCCACGTGCAGCACCACCAGCGCCAGCAGCGTGTAGGCCAGGATCGCGTGGACCGGCTTCACCAGCTTGGCCAGTTCCTTGTCGACCGGCACGAAGTCGGGCAGCGGCAGCACGCCGAACCACACGATCGGGAAGCCGGCCATCGAGCTGTAGGCCCAGCCGACCAGCGGCACCGCGAAGAACAGCAGGTACATCAGGTGGTGGGTGGCGTGGTAGGTCCGCAGCTGCCATGACGGCATCGCGGTGGCGATCGGTGCCGGCAGCGCCGGCGGGCGGTGCGTCAGGCGCCACAGCAGGCGCAGCAGCGACAGCGCCAGGATCGTGATGCCGGCCCACTTGTGCCAGTTGTAGAACTTCAGGCGCTGCGGCGAGAACGGCAGGTCGCTCATGTACCAGCCAGGCCCATGCTGCCCAGGATGGCCAGCGCCAGCAGCCAGTGCAGCGCGATCGCGGGGGCGGAGTAGTGGGGGCTGACGGTCGGCAGGCTCATGCAGGAATCGGGGCGTCGAAGTGCACGCACTGTAGTGATTGTTTGGGGCCCGCAAGTTCACAGGGCTTGTCGCGTTACTTCAAAAAAATGCAAGAGTTTGATGCGCCAAGCCCCCGTGCCCCTGCCCGGATCGCTGCCGTCCCGCAGAATCGGCCGGCCTCCCCGACCCGAGCCGCCTGGCCACTGCCCATGAAGTCGACCGCCCTCTCCGTCCTGCTGCTGGCCTGGCCCTGGGCTGTCGTGTCGGCGCAGGAGGCAGCGGCGCCCGCGCTGGCCGATTGCGCGGCGCTCACCGACGACGGCCTGCGGCTGGCCTGCTACG
>NZ_AZND01000242.1:0-4890 GCF_000576205.1 Methylibium sp. T29
CCGCCGGCCGTCCCGGCGCCACGGCGCCGCCAGCCGGCGCGAAGACGCACTCCACCCGCCACGTACTAAGCTCCGCGAATGTCTCGCGCCCTGCCTTCCTTCCTCTGCGCGCTCGGCCTGGCCGCGCTGGTGCTGCCCGGTGGCGTGGCCGCGGCGCCGCCGGCCTCTGCGCTGCCGCAGCGCAACCTGCTGGTCGAGGTGCGCCAGGGCGACGAGTCCAGCTTCACGGCCAGCGGCGGCGGCCTGCGCGACGGTGCGGTGACGGTGGGGCCGAACGGCCAGGTGTCCGGCCGCGCCGGCGTGACGCTCGAGTCGCGCAGCGGCGACCGATCGGGCGATGCGCAGCACCGGCTGCTCGTGCTCAACGGCGGTCAGGGGATGCTGAACGTGGGCGCGTCCGTGCCGCTGACCTGGCTGGAGGTGGTGTGGACGCCCAGCGGCCCCGGCGCGATCGCCGGCAGCAGCTACGTCGACACCGGGCGCAGCGTCGCGGTGCGGCCCCGTTGGCCCGGCGGCGGCTCGCCGGTCACGGTGGAAGTGCGCACCGAGGCCAGCGCGCTGGCCTCCGGCGGCATGCCCTCGCGCTACGACTTCCGCGGCCAGCCCCAGCCCGAGGGCAGCATCGACCGCGCCGGCCTGCTGACCACGGTGCAGCTGCCGCTCGGTGAGTGGGTCACCGTCGCCAGCGACGGCGGCAGCGAGCGACGCAGCGAACGCGGGGTGCTGTCCAGCGCCGAGATCGCGCGCGACCGGCGCTACGTGGTGCAGATGCGCGTCACGCTGCCCTGATCCCATCGGACGCTGCGCCGACGCGCGCGGCGCCGCTGCCGCGCTCAGCCCGCGGTACCGACGGCCAGCCGGTCCCGGCCGCCGCGCTTGGCTCGTAGAGCGCGGCGTCTGCCGCGTCGGTGAGGGCCTTGGGCTCGATCGACTTGCCCGCCACCCGCACGGCCACGCCGATGCTCAGCGACACCACGCCGTCGGTCGGCGATGCCAGGTGCTCGATCGCGGCGTCGCGCAGCGCCTGCAGGCAGCGCTGCGCGACGGCTCGCGCGCCATCGATCGGCGTGCCCGGCAGCAGCACCGCGAACTCCTCGCCGCCGTAGCGCGCCACGATCTCGCCGCCGCGCCGCGCGCAGGCGGTGATGAGCTCGGCCACGCGGCGCAGGCAGTCGTCGCCGGCAGGGTGGCCGTAGCGGTCGTTGTAGAGCTTGAAGTGGTCGATGTCGATCATCAGCAGCGCCAGCGGCTGGTGTGTCCGCGCGCTGCGCGCCCACTCGCGGGCCAGGCAGTCGTCGAAATGGCGCCGGTTGCCCACCCCGGTCAGCGCATCGGTCGTCGACAGCTGCTGCAGCCGCGCATGCGCCAGCTCGATCTCGGCCTCGGCCTCCTTGCGGCGCGTCACGTCGCGGTGCGTGCCGACCACGCGCAGCGGCTGCCCGTCCGCGCTGCGGTCGACCACCACCGCATGGCTCTGCACCCAGATCCAGTGGCCCGCGCGATGCCGCATGCGGTGCTCGCACTGGAAGGCCGGCGCCGCGCCGCCCAGGTGGGCCTGCAGCGCGGCCCGCACCTGCGGCCAGTCGTCGGGATGGATCAGCGTGCGCCAGTCGGTGGTGCTCGGCCCGGCCCCGTCGGCGGCATGCCCCAGCATCTCGAGTTCGCGCGCGTTCGCGGTCCAGACGTTGGAGGGCACGTGGATGTCCCAGAGACCGAGGTTGCCGCCGCGCAGCACCAGGTCCAGCAACTCCGCGCTGCGCTGCCGCTCGCGCTGCGCCTCGGCCGAGGTCTTCGCCAGTTCGGCCGCCTGCTGCTGCGCCAGGCGCGTGTGCGCACGCAGCGCCAGCAGCGCCGCGGTCTGGCGTGCCAGGGCCTGCAGCGCCGCGGCCTGGGCCGGCGCCAGCAGGCGCGGCTGCGTGTCGATGACGCACACCGTGCCCATCGGCAGCCCGCCCTCCACGAGGATCGGTGCACCGGCGTAGAAGCGGATGTGCGGCGGCCCGGTGACCAGCGGGTTGTCGGCGAAGCGCGGGTCGGCATGGGCGTCGGGGATCGTGAACACCGCGTCCGGCCGCAGCAGCGCGTGGTCGCAGAAGGCCAGGTCGCGCGGGGTCTCCTGGGCCTCGAGGCCGACGCGGGCCTTGAACCACTGGCGTTCGGCGTCGACCAGCGAGATCAGCGCGATCGGCGCGCCGCAGAGCTGCGAGGCCAGCGCCACGATGTCGTCGTAGGCCCCCTCGGGCAGGCTGTCGAGGATCTCGAAGCGGCGCAGGTGCGCCACGCGATCGGCGTCGTTCTCGGCACGGGCAGCGGGAACAGCGGGCATCTCGACGGACGGCCTGGCGGCGGGAGCATCACGACGATCGAGGATAGCCCGCGACGTGGCGCCTGTCGGCAAGCTCGTGCAACACCGGGCCGGCGCCCGGGCAAACCCTTGCCGCGCGAACCGATCGGTGGCACACGGCTTGCGCCAAGTCGAGCATGCACGTCTGTTCGCCCGACCCTGCCGCCCTGCCGCCCGCCTCGGCGGCGCCTCGGGCCGTGCCGCGCCACGACGGCACGCCGTGGCAGGACCGTCTCACGCTGCTGCTCGAATCGACCGGGGACGGCATCTTCGGCATCGACATCGACGGCTGCTGCACTTTCATGAACCGCGCCGCCGCCCAGGGCCTGGGCTACCGCACCGAAGAGGTGCTCGGCCGCAACATGCATGCGCTGATCCACCACTCGCACGGCAACGGTGCGCATTACGCCGAGGCGGACTGTCCGATCTTCAACGCCTTCCGCCGCGGGTTGCCGTGCCGCATCGACCACGAGGTGCTGTGGCGCGCCGACGGCAGCTCCTTTCAGGCCGAGTACTCGTCCTACCCCATCGTCGAGGCCGGCGCGGTGGTGGGTGCGGTGGTCACCTTCGTCGACATCACCGCGCGCAAGCAGGCCGAGGAACAGCTGGTGCGCGCCAAGCGCGAGCTCGAACGCACCAACGACCGGCTGGAGCAGCGCGTCGCCGAGCGCACCCGCGCGCTCAGCGACGCGCTCGCGCAGCGGCGCCGGCTCTCGGCCTACCTGGAGACGGTGCGCGAAGAGGAGCGCACCCGCATCGCCCGCGAGATCCACGACGAACTCGGCTCGCTGCTGGTGGCGCTGAAGATGGACGTCAACTGGCTCGAGAAGCGCGTCGCCGACCGCCTGCCGCTGGCCGCCAAGTGCGAGGGCATGGGCGCGCTGATCGACACCGCGGTCGACAAGGTCGGCCGCATCATCACCGACCTGCGGCCCAGCATCCTCGATCACCAGGGCCTGTGGGCCGCGCTGGAGTGGCAGGCCCAGGAGTGGCTGGAGAGCGCCGAGCTGGAGGCCGACATCCAGGTGCACGTGGCCGCCGGCGTCGCGCCGCCCGAGGGCGGGTCGGCGATCGCGGTGTTCCGCATCTTCCAGGAGCTGCTGTCGAACATCGCGCGGCATGCGAAGGCGCGTCGCGTCGGCATCCGCATCGTGGTCGATGCGCCGCCCGAGCCGGTGCTCTACCTCGATGTGCGCGACGATGGCGTCGGCACCACCGCCGAGGCGCTGAACGACCCGCGCAGCTACGGCGTGATGGGCATGCGCGAGCGCGCGGCGCACTTCGGCGGGCGTCTCACGATCGACAGCGCGCCCGGCCAGGGCACGCTGGTGCGGTTGGTGATGCCGCTCGCGCCGGAGGAGCGGCCATGATCCGCGTCGTCATCTGCGACGACCACGTGATCGTGCGCCAGGGCATCAAGCAGATCCTGGCCGACGCCGGGGACATCGCGCTGGCCGGCGAAGCCGGCAACGGCCCCGACGCGATGGCCCTGGTGCGCGCCGGCGCCGCCGCCGGCACGCCGCCCGACGTGGTGCTGCTCGACATCGCGATGCCGCAGCGCGACGGACTCGACGTGCTGAAGTCGCTGAAGGCCGAGTTCCCGAGGTTGCCGGTGCTGATGCTCAGCACCTATCCCGACCGGCAGTACGCGGTGCGCAGCCTCAAGCTCGGCGCGGCCGGCTACCTGAACAAGAGCGCCGACAGCGAGCAGATGATCGACGCCATCCGCAGGGTGGCGCAGGGCAAGCTCTTCATCACCCCCAGCGTCGCCGAGCAGCTGGCGGGCGCGGTGGGGGCCGGCATCGGCAGCAGGAAGGGCGGCGTCGGCGACGACGAGGCCCCGCTGCACGAGCGCCTGTCGCACCGCGAGTACCAGGTGTTCGGCCTGCTCGCGGCCGGCAAGAGCGTCGGCGAGATCGCCGAGCAGCTGGTGCTGTCGTCCAACACGGTGAGCACCTACCGCGCCCGCATCCTCGAGAAGACCGGGGTGCGCAACGACGTGGAGCTGGCGTTGTACGCGGTGCGGCAGGAGCTGATGCAGGTCTGACGGCGCGCGGCCGGGCGGCCGGTGGCGGAACGTGAGCTTGATCCAGGTCAGCCGCCGGCGAGTCGCGGCGCCGTTGCGCGCCGGCTGTGCCAGAGTGCGGCGTGTCCGATGCACTGGCCCGCGGGCCACCGACGCGCATGAAGCTCACCTTCCTCGGCGCCGCCGACACCGTCACCGGCTCGAAGCACCTGGTCGAGATGGGCGGCGCGCGCGTGCTGCTCGACTGCGGCCTGTTCCAGGGCTACAAGACGCTGCGCGAGCGCAACTGGGCGCCGCTGGCGGTGCCGCCGGCGCAGATCGACGCGGTCGTGCTGAGCCACGCCCACCTCGACCACTGCGGCTGGCTGCCGGTGCTGGTGAAGCAGGGATTCAAGGGCCCGGTGTATGCCTCCGCCGCCACGCGCGACCTCGCCGAGGTGCTGCTGCTCGACAGCGCCCACCTGCAGGAGGAGGACGCACGCCGCGCCAACCGCGGCGGCTGGTCGCGGCATGCGCCGGC
>NZ_AZND01000243.1:0-4799 GCF_000576205.1 Methylibium sp. T29
CGCCCGACGGCCGTGACCCGGCCGCGATCCTCGGCGGCGGCCCGGCCCGGCCCGGCCCGGACCTGTCCACCACCGGCGCGTCCGAGGCGTTTGTCTATTTCGTGCAGGTCGGCGCCTACGCGCGCACCGAGGAAGCCGAGGCCCAGCGCGCCAAGCTGGCGATCCAGGGCTTCGAGTCCAAGATCACCGAGCGCGAGCAATCGGGCCGGACGATGTACCGTGTGCGCGTCGGCCCGTTCGTGCAGCGCGCCGAGGCCGAGAAGGTGAAGGAAACGCTGGACGGCGCCGGCATGGTGTCGGCGCTGGTGCGGGTGCAGAAATGAACTTCGCGGCGTGGGGATGACTCCACCGCTGCGTCTGTCTGAACGCTGAAAGGATGCTCATGAACCGTCGTGACTTCACGACCCTGTCGCTGGCCACCACCTGCGTCGGACTGCTGCCGGCCTTCGGCCACGCCCAGGGCGGTCCGGTCGAGGGCAAGGACTACGTGAAGCTGTCGCAGCGCCAGCCGACGCAGGACCCGAAGAAGCTCGAGGTCGTGGAGTTCTTCTGGTACGGCTGCCCGCACTGCCACGCCTTCGAGCCGATGCTCGAATCCTGGGTCAAGAAGCTGCCGCCGGACATCACCTTCCGGCGCCTGCCGGTCGCCTTCCGCGAGGTGCCGTTCGTGCTGCACCAGAAGCTGTACTTCGCGATCGAGGCCCTGGGGCTGGTCGACACCCTGCACCGCAAGGTCTTCACCGCGATGCACGTCGAACGCAATCCGCTGAACACGCCCGAGGCGATCGGCGACTTCGTGGCGAAGAATGGCGTCGACAAGGCCAAGTTCCTCGACGTGATGAACTCGTTCTCGGTGCAGACCAAGGCCCGCCAGGCCGCCGCGCTGTCGGCCGGCTACAAGATCGACGGCACGCCGGCGATCGGCATCAACGGGTCCTACTACACCTCGGGTTCGCTGGCCGGCAGCAACGACCGCGCGCTGGCGATCACCGACCACCTGATCGCGCAGATCCGCAAGGGCGGCTGACCCTCGTTTGGCGTCGACGCGACAGCGGCCGTCGGAGCGGCGGCCGGCCGTGGCAAGCGATCGAACTCACCCTAGAATCGGCAGCAAGATTCATGCCGATTCCCTCCATGTCCGCTCCGACCCCCTATCCTGCATCGCGGTGCACCTTGCTGGCGCAGCTGTTTGCCGGGCCGTCCTGGCGGTGCTGGGGCTGGCCCTGCTGCCGGCCTTCGCCGCCGAAAAGGCTGACCGCAGCCAGCCGCTGGCCTTCACTGCCGACTCGGCCCGGGTCGACGAGGTCAAGCAATTGAACATCCTGTCGGGCAACGTCGAGATCACCAAGGGCAGCATCGTCATCCGCGCCGACCGCGTGGAGGTGCGCCAGAGTCCCGAGGCTACCAGTCCGCGGTGGCGACCGGCTGGCCGAACAAGCGTGCCTACTTCCGCCAGAAGCGCGGCAGCAACGACGAGTACATCGAGGGCGAGGCCGAGCGCCTCGAGTACGACGGCCGCGGCGACACCGTGCGGCTCGTGAACCAGGCCGTGCTGCGGCGCTTCCGCGGCAGCACGCTGGCCGACGAGGTGGCCGGCAACACCATCTCCTACGACAACGTGACCGAGGTCTTCCAGGTGCTCGGCGGCCCGGCCTCCGCGGCCGCGCCAGGCCGGGTGCGCGGCGTGCTGACGCCGCGCGAGAACCCGGCTTCGGCGCCAACTCCGGGGCGGGGACGCGGCCATGAACACGGCGATGGCGAGCCGCCTGGAGGCTCGCGGACTGCAGAAGAGCTACGGCGCCCGCAAGGTCGTCAAGGACGTGCACCTGGCCGTTGCGGCCGGCGAGGTGGTGGGCCTGCTGGGCCCGAACGGCGCCGGCAAGACCACCAGCTTCTACATGATCGTGGGCCTGGTGCGCGCCGACGCCGGCGAGATCCGCATCGACGGCGCGCCGATCGAGCGCCTGCCGATCCACCAGCGCTCGCGCCTCGGGCTGTCCTACCTGCCGCAGGAGGCCTCGATCTTCCGCAAGCTCACCGTCGAGGAGAACATCCGCGCGGTGCTGGAGCTCCAGTTCGACGAACGCGGCAAGGCCTACACCAAGGCACGCATCGACGAGCTGCTCGACGGCCTGCTGCACGACCTGTCGATCGACAAGCTGCGCGACAGCCCGGCACCGGCACTGTCGGGCGGCGAACGGCGGCGCGTCGAGATCGCCCGCGCGCTGGCCACGCAGCCGCGCTTCATCCTGCTCGACGAGCCGTTCGCCGGCGTCGATCCGATCGCGGTGATCGAGATCCAGCGAATCATCGGCTTCCTCAAGAGCCGCGGGATCGGCGTGCTGATCACCGACCACAACGTGCGCGAGACCCTGGGCATCTGCCACCGCGCCTACATCATCAGCGAAGGACGCGTGCTGGCCGAAGGCACCCCCGAGCAGATCGTCGAGAACGCCGACGTCCGCAAGGTCTACCTCGGCGAGCACTTCAGGATGTGATGAAGCCTTCCCTGCAGGTCCGTTTTTCGCAGCATCTGGCGCTCACGCCGCAGCTTCAGCAGTCGATCCGGCTGCTGCAGCTTTCCACGCTCGAGCTTCACCAGGAAGTCGAGCAGATGCTGGAGCAGAACCCCTTCCTCGAAGTGGAGGAAGATGCGCCGACCCCGTTCGACGCGCCGGTGGAGCGCGCCACGGCCACGGAGCGCCAGGCCGATGACGCCTGGGAGGGCTCGGGGTCCGAGGTGGCCGCCGACCCCGAGCCGGTCGCGGTGGATGCGGCCGAGTTCGGCACCACCGAGCGCGAGGACTGGGAGAACGGCACCGAGCGCGAGGACTTCGACGGCATCCGCGAGACGCCCGGCAAGGCCGGCAACAACGACAGCGACGAGTTCGACCCCATGGAGCGCAGCAGCGCCGGGGTGAGCCTGCAGGACCACCTGCGCGACCAGTTGCGCGGCATGCGCCTGAGCGACGAGGACCGCGGCGCGGTGATGGTGCTGATCGAATCGCTCGACGAGGACGGCTACCTGGCCGACCCCCTGGAAGAGATCGCCCAGCGCCTGGCCGGCGACGAGGACGACATCGCGGTCGAGGAGCTGCTCGACCGCCTGCGCTGCGCGCTGAAGTGGCTGCACAACCTGGAGCCGCTGGGCGTCGGTGCGCGCGACCTGTCAGAGTGCCTGACGCTGCAGCTGCGGGCCGGACCGCGCTGTGAGGCGCAGATGATCGCGATCCTGATCTGCAAGTACCACCTCGAGTTGCTGGCGCGGCGCGACGGCAAGAAGCTGATGGCCGCCACCGGCGCCGACGAGGAGCTGCTGAAGGCCGCGCAGGCGCTGATCGTGCGCTGCGAGCCCAAGCCCGGCCGGCCCTTCACCAAGGCCGAGGCCAACATCATCGTGCCCGATGTCATCGTGCAGAAGGCCGGCCGCGGCTGGCGCGTGGTGCTCAACCCCGACGTGATGCCCAAGCTGCGCATCAACGACCTCTACGCCCAGGCCATCAAGCAGCAGCGGGGCGCGCGCACCGAATCGGGCGCGGGCCTGAGCTCGCGGCTGCAGGAGGCGCGCTGGTTCATGAAGAACATCCTGCAGCGCTTCGACACCATCCAGCGCGTGTCGCAGGCCATCGTCGAGCGCCAGAAGGCCTTCTTCAGCCATGGCGCGATCGCGATGAAGCCGCTGGTGCTGCGCGAGATCGCCGACGAGCTGGGTCTGCACGAGTCGACCATCTCGCGCGTGACCACCGCCAAGTACATGTCCACGCCCTACGGCACCTTCGAGCTGAAGTACTTCTTCGGCTCCTCGCTCAACACCGAGGCCGGTGGCAATGCGTCGAGCACCGCGGTGCGTGCGCTGATCAAGCAGCTGGTCAGTGCCGAGGACGCCAAGAAGCCGCTGTCGGACAGCCAGCTCAGCAGCATGCTGGAAGAGCAGGGCATCCAGGTGGCACGCCGCACGGTGGCGAAGTACCGCGAGGCGCTGAAGATCGCGCCGGCCAACCTGCGGCGCACGATGATGTGACGACGAGGTCTCGGGCCCGAACCGGCAACAAGACCCAGCGCCCCGCCCGGTGTCGACCGAGGCGCGAGCGCAACCCTCGAACCCCTCTGCACGCATGAACGTCGCCCTTCCGCCCGACGCCCCGCCGTCCTCCTTGTTCCTCCCCTGCGCGGCCGGCGTCGAGGCGCTGCTCGCCGACGAGGTTGCCCGGTTGCTGCCGGGCGCGGCGGCGCAGACGCAGCGCGGCGGCGTGATGGTGCGCGGCGGCCCGCGCGAGGCGATGGCACTCAACCTCGGCAGCCGGCTCGCCCAGCGCGTGCTGTGGCAGGTGGCCGATGCGCCCTACCGCAGCGAGGACGACCTGTACGCGTTGGCCCGCAGCCCGCGCTGGCCCGACTGGATCACGCCGACGCAGACCCTGAAGGTGGACGTGACCGCGCAGCGCGCGCCGCTCAAGAGCCTGAACTTCGCCGCGCTGCGCATCAAGGACGGTGTCTGCGACGCGATGCGCGACGCGCTCGGCGCGCGCCCGAGCGTCGACACCCGCCGCCCCGACCTGCCGCTGCTGCTGCACCTGGCGCCCGAGCACGCCACGCTGTATGTCGACACCTCGGGCGAGGCGCTGTTCAAGCGCGGCTGGCGCGAGGACCAGGGCGAGGCGCCACTGAAGGAGACGCTGGCTGCCGCGATGCTGGCCGCCGCCGGCTGGCAGGGCCGCGAGGCCGACGGCCCGCTGCTCGACCCGGTGTGCGGCTCCGGCACGATCGCGATCGAGCGGCGCAGATCGCCTGCGGCATTG
>NZ_AZND01000244.1:0-4754 GCF_000576205.1 Methylibium sp. T29
TGCGGTGCAGGCCGACAAGCGCGCCACGCTCGACCTCGCGCTCGACCACTTGCTGGCCCAGGCGCCGGCGCGGCCGGTGCCCGAGGCGATCGCGCTGCCGGCCGCGTCGCCGTTCGGCAGCCTGCAGATCGACACCGGCAAGTGCACGATGTGCCTGAGCTGCGTGGGCGCCTGCCCCGAGAGCGCGCTGGGCGACAACCCCGAGCGCCCGCAACTGCGCTTCACCGAGAAGAACTGCGTGCAGTGCGGGCTGTGCGTCGTCACCTGCCCGGAGGACGCGCTGGCGCTCGCGCCGCGCCTGTGGCTGGCCGACAGCGGCAAGGCGCGCAAGCAGCCGCGCGTGCTGCACGAGATGCAGCCCTGGGCCTGCGTGAAGTGCGGCAAGCCCTTCGGCACGCAGAAGGCGATCGAGGGCATGCTGACGAAGCTGGCGGGCCACTCGATGTTCCAGGGCGCGGCGCTCGAGCGCCTGAAGATGTGCGGCGACTGCCGCGTGATCGACCTGCACACCAACCCGAACGAAGTGAAGATCACCGACCTCTGAGCCGCGTGAGCGACAGGACTGCCTCCCGATGAAACCGCAACCGATCCAGTTCGCCACGCCGGCCGACGACCGCGAGGAACTCGCGCGGGCCGAGATCTACGGCCTGCTCGCGCAGCTGTTCGTCGCGCCGCCCGATGCCGCCTTCCACGCGCAGCTGCGCGTGGCGCCCACCGAAGCGCCCACGCCCGGCGGCTTTCTCGAGCCGGCCTGGGGCGAGGTGGTGGCCGCCGCGCGGCGCGTGCCGCCGGACGCGGTGGCCGCCGAGTACGACGCGCTGTTCCTCGGTGTCGGGCGGGCCGAGATCTTTCTCTACGGCTCCTTCCATCTGGCGGGCGCGCTGAACGACCGGCCGCTGGTCGAGCTGCGCGCGGACCTGCGCACGCTGGGCCTGGAGCGCGCCGACGGCGTGAGAGAGACCGAGGACCACATCGCCAGCGTCTGCGAGGTGATGCGCTTCCTGATCGCCGGCGACGACCCCGAGATCTGCAACCTGGAGCAGCAGCGGCGCTTCTTCCGCATCCACCTGCAGACCTGGGCCGAGGCGCTGTGCGCTGCCATCGAGGCGCACCCGCGCGCCGACTTCTACCGCGCCGTGGCCGGCTTCCTGCGTGCCTTCGTCGAGGTGGAGACGCAGGGCTTCGACCTGATCGACTAGCGCCTCAGGCCGGCAGCGTCGTCTCCGGCAGTTCGCTGTAGAGCCGCACGCTGAACACCGCGCCGCGCGCGCCGTCGTCGCGGTTGGCCGCGGTCAGCGTGCCGCCGTAGCGCTCGATCAGGCTGCGGCTGATCCACAGGCCCAGGCCGGTGCCGTCGGTCTTGGTGGTGACGAAGGGCTGGAACAGCCGCGACTCGAGCTCCGGTCCCAGCCCGGGGCCGCTGTCGGCCACGTCGATCTGCACACCCTGCACGCGGCCGTCGGCGGCGTGCCAGTCGCGTGTGTGCAGCGACAGCGTGCCGCTGTCGGGCATCGCGTGCAGCGCGTTGATCAGCAGGTTGAGCAGCACCTGCTGCAGCTCCTGGCGGTTGATGGCGGCACTGGCCGTCGCCCGGTCGTCGCGCTGCACCGCGATCCGGGTGCGCGCGAGCTGAGGCCCGACCAGCAGCAGCGAGTCGTCGAGCGCGCGCGCCACGCTCACGCTGTCCACGTAGCCGGCGTATTCGTTCGGGCGCGCAAACTGCAGAAGTTGCGTGACGATCAGCCGCATGCGCTCGATCTGCTCGTCCACCAGCCGCAGCTCGGCGTCGACCTTGGCGGCGGTCTGCGGCCCGAGCAGCTCGCGGAGCAGGTCGAGGTTGCCCTGGATCACCGCGATCGGGTTGTTGACCTCGTGCGCGATGCTGGCGGTGAGCTGGCCCACGGTGGCCAGCTTCTCCGAGCGCAGCAGCTGCGCCTGCGCCTGCTCCAGGTCGCGCGTGCGCTCGACCACCTTGCGGTCGAGCTCGTCGCCCCAGCGCTGCAGCGCGCGCGTCTTGTCGTCGATCACGTCGAGCAGGTGGTCCAGGTGGGCGGCGAGCCGGCCGATCTCGTCGGGGTGGTGGCCGGCCGCGCCGACGCGCGCGTCGAGCCCGCCGGCCTCGACCTGCTGCATCGTGCGCGCCATCTGCTCCAGCGGCTTGAAGATGCTGCGCGCCCAGCGCAGCGACACCACGGTGGCGCCGATCATCACGGCGAAGAAGATCGCGCCGATGCTCAGCAGCACGGCGTACTTCAGCCAGGTGAAGGGCCGTTCCAGGTAGCCGACGTAGAGCATGCCGACGCGCCGGCCGGCGCCGTCGGCCAGCGGCAGGTAGCCCGAGACGTACCAGTCGTTGACGACGAAGGCGCGGTCCAGCCACGGCTGACCGCCGCCGAGCACGGTGTCGCGTACCGCCTGCGACACGCGGGTGCCGATGGCGCGGTTCTTGGGATCGTCGCCGAACAGCCGCACGTTGGTGCTGATGCGCACATCGTCGAGGAACAGCGTCGCGGTGCCGCGGCTGCCGAAGGGCAGCGCGCCTTCGGGGTAGACGATCTCGTTGATGTGGTCGATGAAGGGCAGGTTGCGGTTCAGCAGCACGCCGGCCTGCACGTGGCCGCGCAGCACGCCGCGTTCGTCGTGCACCGGCGCGGTGGCCAGCACGACCATCGCGCGGTCTCCTGCGTGCGAGCCGTGGGCGCGGCGTTGCGCGTGCTCACCAGCGGCACCGCGACGCGGTCCTGCAGCGCCGGCGCGAGACGCGCCAGTCGTCAGGCTGCAGCACCTCGATGCTGGCGCGTGCCCGGCCGCTTTCGGCCGCCGCCGCACGGAACGCCGGCGAGCGCCCGTCGGTGGCCGGGGCCGCGCCGAAGTCGGTGATGCGCAACGTCCCGTCGGGGGCACGCAAGTTGATGAAATCGAGGCCTTCGCGGGCCTTGAACGCCTGCAGCAGTGTCACCCACGTCCCCGCGTCGGCCGACGTCGCCGCCGTGTCGTCGTCCAGCGCACGGTGCAGTGCCTGCGAGTCGGCCACGGCGGCGGCGCTGCTGCCCACCTCGCCGAGCACGCGCTCGAAGTAGCCCTGGGCCACCGCCAGGTCGCTGCGCACCTTGGTGATCAGCAGGCGGTCCAGCGCCACGTTGCCCCAGACCAGCAGCAGCAGGCCCAGCAGCGGCAGCACCACCACCAACGGCAGCAGCACCATCGCCAGCAGCTTGCTGCGGATCGGCAGCCGCTGGAAGCGCTCGTAGAACGTCATCTCAACCGCCCGGTGCAACCCGACGCAGCAGCAGCCGAACGTCGCTGCGCGAACCCAGCGGCGCCCCCTGGGGGGAGCGGCGCAGCCGCAACGGGGGATTCAAGCGACTAGCCATTCGGCGCAGCGCCGCTCCAGTGTGCGGCGCGAGATGCCCAGCAGTTCGGCGGCGCGCGTCTTGTCGCCCTGCACCGACTCCAGCACCGCGAGGATGTGCTGCTTCTCCAGCGTCTGCAGGTCGGTCGGGCCGGCGCTCGCGCCGGTGCGCGACGTAGTTCCGCCGGGGTAGAGCGCTGACACGTTGAGCGCGCCCAGGATCATCGAGCGCTCCACCAGGTTGCGCAGCTCGCGCACGTTGCCGGGCCAGTCGTACTGCTGCAGGTAGGCCATCTCGGCCGGGCTGACGGCGATCGGCTCGACGCCGAGATGCGGCGCCAGCGTGGCGATGAAATGCGCCACCAGCTCGGCGATGTCGTCCTTGTGCTCGCGCAGCGGCGGCAGGCCGATCTCGACCACCTGCAGCCGGTAGTACAGGTCCTTGCGGAAGCGCCCGGCGGCCACCTCGTCGGCCAGCCGCCGGTTGGTGGCGGCGACGATGCGCACGTCGACCGGGATCTGCTGCTCGCTGCCGACCGGACGGATGCGGTGGTCCTCCAGCACGCGCAGCAGTGCAGCCTGCTGGGCCAGCGGCAGTTCGGCGATCTCGTCGAGGAACAGCGTGCCGCCCTGGGCGTAATAGAACAGCCCGTCGCGGCCGTGCGTCGCGCCGGTGAAGGCACCCTGGGCATGGCCGAACAGCTCGCTCTCGATGCGCTCGGGCGCGAGGCTCGCGCAGTTGACCGGCACGAAGGGTTCCGGTGCGCGCGGGCTGTGGCGATGCAGCGCGATCGCCGCCAGCTCCTTGCCGGTACCCGATTCGCCCGACAGCAGCACGGTGCTGGCCACCGGCGCGGCGCGCTGCAGCGCGCGCCTGAGGTTCTGCATCGCCGGCGAGCTGCCCACCAGGCCGTCGAAGCCCTCGCCGCGCTGCGAGATCATGTGCTTGAGCACCCAGTTCTCGCGCTTCAGCAGCGTGCGGTCGAGGCCGTGCTTCACCGCGTTGAGGATCTGCGTCACGCGAAACGGCTTGAGAACCAGGTCGGAGGCGCCCGCGCGCAGCGCCTCGATCGCGGTGTCGAGATCGGCATAGGCGGTGATCAGCACCACCTCGCCGCTGTAGCCCTGCTCGCGCAGCTCGCGAAGCCAGGCGAGGCCGCTCTTCCCGGGCAGCGAGATGTCGAGGATCACCAGGTCGAAGCGGTGCCGGCGCACCAGCGCGTCGGCCTCCTCGGCGCTGGCGGCGCTCTGCACGTTGCCGCAGCGCGGCGCCAGCGTCTTCTCGAGGAAGTTGCGCATGCCCTGCTCGTCGTCGACCAGCAGCACCGAGGCGCGCGGCCAGGCGTCGAGTCCGGGGGCGGGAGCGGGCAGGGGCGGGGCTGGCGGGGCATGGGGCGGCGGG
>NZ_AZND01000245.1:0-4691 GCF_000576205.1 Methylibium sp. T29
GGCAGGCCATCGGCGCGGCCGGCCGCATGCTCACCGAGCTGCCGCCGCTGTGGGCCCGCCCACCCGAGGCCGCGCTGCCGATGACGGTGCAGTGGCAGGGCGGCGAACTGATCGAACGGGCCCAGGCCGCCGGTCGCGGGCTGGTGATGCTGACGCCCCACCTCGGCTGCTTCGAGGTCGTGGGGCAGTCGTATGCCGAGCACTACGGCGCCGGCCGCGGCGCAATGACGGTGCTCTACCGCCCGGCGCGCAAGCCCTGGCTGCGCCCGCTGGTCGAGGCGGCGCGCCGCCGGCCCGGGCTCGATGCCGCGCCCGCCACGCTGGGTGGCGTGCGCCAGATGATCCGCGCGCTCAAGCGAGGCGAGGTCGTCGGCCTGCTGCCCGACCAGGTACCGCCCGAGGGCCTGGGCGTGTGGGCGCCGTTCTTCGGCCAGCCGGCCTATACGATGACTCTGGCCGCGCGCCTGGTGCAGCAGACGGTGCGGCGCTGCTGCTGATCTGGGGCGAGCGCCTGCCCGGCGGCGCTGGCTACCGGGTGCGCGTCAGCGAGCTCGGCGAGCCGCTGCCCGCCGATCCGGCCGAGGCCGCCGCGGCCATCAACCGCGCGATGGAAGGCCTGATCCGCCAGTGCCCGCAGCAATACCTGTGGGGCTACCACCGCTACAAGCAACCACGCTCCGGCGGTGTCGCCGGCGCCGACGACTGACATGCGCCTCGTTCTCTTCCTGCTGTGGCTGCTGCACTGGCTGCCCTTGCCGATCCTCGCCGCGCTGGGCCGCGGCCTCGGGCGGCTGCTGTGGCACGTGGCCGGGTCGCGCCGGCGCATCGCGCTGCGCAACCTCGCGCTGTGTTTCCCGGCCTGGACCGAAGACCAGCGCCAGGCGCTGGCGCGCGAGCATTTCCAGTGGCTGGGCCGCAGCCTGCTCGAGCGCGGCCTGCTCTGGTATGCCTCGCCGGCCCGCCTGCGTCGCTTGATGCACATCGAGGGGCCGGCCAGCTTCGCCGATACCCACGACGGCCCGGTGATGTGGCTGGTGCCGCACTTCATGGGCCTCGACGTGGCCGGCGCCGCGGTGCAGCTGTTCGTGGCGCGGCCCGGCTGTTCCATCTACCAGGCGCAGAGCAACAAGGTGTTCGACGCAGCGCTGCGACGCGCCCGGCTGCGCTACGGCAACGCAGGATCTTCGCGCGCAACGAGACCGCCAAGCCGCTGATGCGCGCCATCAAGGACGGCATGGGCTTCTTCAACCTGCCCGACATGGATTTCGGCGCCAAGGATGCGGCCTTCGTGCCCTTCTTCGGCGTGCCGGCGGCCACGCTGCTGGCGCCGTCGCGCATGGCGCGGCTGCTGGGCATGAAGGTGCAGCCGGTCATCGCTACATGCTGCCCGGCGGACGCGGCTACCGGGTGCGCTTCTTCGAGCCCTGGGACGACTTCCCGACCGTTGATGCCGAGGCCGACACCCTGCGCATGAACCGCTGGATCGAGGAGCGCATCCGCGAGCACGCGGCGCAGTATCTTTGGGTCCACAAGCGCTTCAAGACGCGTCCGCCCGGCGAGGCGCCGCTGTACGGCGGCTGAACTTCCCCGACGGAGCGCGCTCCACCCGCTACACCCTCGACAGGAGACGCCCCATGAACCTTCACGCCATGCTCGCGCAGCGCGCCGCCGACGGCCGCCCGCTGCGGGTGGCCCTGATCGGCGCCGGCAAGTTCGGCTCCATGTTCCTGAGCCAGGTGCGCCGCACCCCCGGACTGCACCTGGTGGCGGTGTCCGACCTGAGCCCGGCACGCGCGAAGGCGGCGCTGCTGTCGGTGGGCTGGGACGAGGACCGGCTCGGCGCGAAGACCCTGGACGACGCCCATCGCAGCGGCAGCACCTGCCTCACCGACGACACGCCGGCCGTGATCGCCAGCGACGCGGTCGAGGTGGTGATCGACGCCACCGGCTCGCCGGCCGCCGGCATTGCCCACGTGCTGGCGTGCTGCCGGCACGGCAAGCACATCGTGATGGTCAACGTGGAGGCCGACGCGCTGGCCGGCCCGCTGCTGGCGCGCAAGGCGCGCGAGGCCGGCATCGTCTACTCGCTGGCCTACGGCGACCAGCCGGCGCTGATCTGCGAGATGGTCGACTGGGCGCGCACTGCGGGCTTCCAGGTGGTGGCCGCCGGCAAGGGCACCAAGTACCTGCCGAGCTACCACGCCAGCACGCCCGATACGGTGTGGAACCACTACGGCCTGAGCGCCGACGACGCCAGGGCGGGCGGCATGAACGCGCAGATGTTCAACAGCTTCCTCGACGGCACCAAGAGCGCCATCGAGATGGCCGCGGTGTCCAACGCCTGCGGCCTGACACCGGCCGACGACGGGCTGGCCTTCCCGCCCTGCGGCGTGGATGACCTGGCGCGCCTGCTCAAGCCGCGCGCCGACGGCGGCCTGCTGCAGCACCGCGGCCAGGTGGAGGTGATCTCCTCGCTGGAGCGCGACGGCCGCCCGGTGTTCCGCGATCTGCGCTGGGGCGTCTACGTCACCTTCGCGGCCGACAGCGAGTACGTGCGCCGCTGCTTCAAGGAGTACGGCCTTGTCACCGACCCAAGCGGCGAGTACTCGTCGATGTACAAGCCTTCCACCTGATCGGCCTGGAACTCGGCATCAGCGTGGCCAGCGCCGGCCTGCGCCGCGAGGCGACCGGCGCGGCCACTGGCTGGCGCGGCGACGTGGTGGCGACCGCCAAGCGCGCGCTGCGTGCCGGAGAGGTGCTCGACGGCGAGGGCGGCTACACCGTCTACGGCAAGCTGATGCCGGCGGCCGCCTCGCTGGCCGGCGGCTACCTGCCGCTGGGGCTGGCGCACAAGGTCAGGCTCAAGCGCGACATCGCCGACGGGCGGCCGGTCGGATGGAACGACGTGGAGTTCGATGCCCGCAGCGAGGCGGTTCAGTTCCGCCGCGAGATGGAAGCGGCCTTCCGCTGAACGTCGGGGCCCGGGAAGCGCATCCGTGGTCGCCGGGAAGGAGAACGCAATGGACGAACAGGCAGCCTCGGAATTCCGGCGCGGCAGCGTGCGCGCCGCCGGCCTGCAGTTCCACTATCTCGAGGCCGGCAGCGGGCCACTGGCACTGTGCCTGCACGGATTTCCCGATTCGCCCTGGACCTACCGCCATCTGCTGCCGCGCCTGGCCCGGGCCGGCTACCGCGCCGTGGCGCCCTTCATGCGCGGCTATGCGCCGACCGGGGTGCCGGCCGACGGCGACTTCTCGAGCCGCGCGCTGGCGAACGATCCCAACGCGCTGCACCGGGCGCTGGGCGGCGCCGGTGACGCCGTGCTGATCGCCCACGACTGGGGTGCCTTCGCCGCCTACGGTGCGCTGGCCGCCGAGCCCGCGCGCTGGCGCCGCGCGGTGATCGGCAGCGTGCCGCACTTCCGCGTGTTCGGGGCGATCGCGTCGCGCTACCCGCAGCTCAAGCGCTCGTTCTACTTCTGGCTGTTCCAGATGGACATCGCCGAACGCTGGGTGGCCGCGAACGACCTGGCCTTCCTCGAGCAGTTGTGGCGCGACTGGTCGCCGGGCCACGAGCCTGCGGCGGAGATGGCGCACGTGAAGGCCTGCCTGCGCGACCCGGCCCACCTGCACGCGGCGCTGGGCTACTACCGCGACTTCTTCGCTCCGCAGCGCTTCGGCACGCCGGCCTGGGCCGACGAGCATGCCGCGGTGCTGGGCCGGCCGGTGCCGCAGCCCACGCTCTACCTGCACGGCAACGACGACGGCTGCATCGCGCTCGACGCGGCGGCGGCCGAGGCCATGCTCGGCCAACTGGGCCCGGGCTCCGAGGTCGACCGCATCGACGGCGTGGGCCACTTCTTCTGGGTCGAGCGGCCCGATGCGATCAACGATCGCGTGCTGCGCTTCCTGCAGACTCACTGAGGGGCCGCTTTCTCCCGCACCACGGCGCCACCCGACGCGCGTGCGGCCGAGCGCCCACCGCCTACCGCCGCAAGGAGACACCATGTCCAGCGCTGCCACCTCCCAACTGCTCGCCCTGCTCGGCACCGAGCTGCCGATCATCCAGGCGCCGATGGCTGGCGTGCAGGTCGGTGCGATGACCGTCGCCGTCAGCAACGCCGGCGGGCTGGGCTCGCTGCCGGCCGCGATGCTGGGCGCCGACGCGCTGCGCAGCGAGCTGGCCGCGATCCGCGAACGGACCGCACGCCCCTACAACGTCAACTTCTTCTGCCATGCACCGCCCGTGCCCAGCAGCGAGCGCGAGGCGAACTGGCGGGCCACGCTGGCGCCGTACTACCGCGAGTTCGGTATCGACGCCTCGGCCATCCCGCCGGGCCCGGGGCGACGCGCGTTCGGTGCCGAGGAGGCGGAGCTGCTGGCCGAGTTCGAGCCGCCGGTGGTGAGCTTCCACTTCGGGCTCCCGTCGGCCGAGCTGCTGGTGCGCGTGCGGCGCTGGGGCGCGAAGCTGCTGGCGTCGGCCACCACGGTCGACGAGGCGCGCTGGCTCGAGGACCACGGGGTCGACGCCGTCATCGCCCAGGGCCTGGAGGCCGGCGGCCACCGCGGCCACTTCCTGTCCGACGACCTGAGCGCCCAGCTCGGGACCTTCGCGCTGCTGCCCCAGGTGGTGCGGGCGGTGCGCGTGCCGGTGATCGCGGCCGGCGGCATTGCCGATGCGAACGGCGTGGC
>NZ_AZND01000246.1:0-4692 GCF_000576205.1 Methylibium sp. T29
CCTTGCCACAGCGGCAATCCGCAGCATGCCGGCATTCCAACCCCAGGAGCCGAACATGAAGACCACCCACGAACCCCGTGTGCCGCGCGCACGCAGCCTTCCGGCCACGCTGGCCATCGGCGCGATCTCCGTGCTTGCCGCCGCGGTGCTGGCCGCATGCCAGCCCGCCGTGCCTGACGCACAGGCGGCCCCTGCCGCAGCCCCTCAGGCGCCGACGGTGCCGGTCGCCCTGGTGCGCTCCGTGGCGATGGACGTCGGGCCGACGCAGGTGGCTCGTGTCGAAGCCGCGCAGCAGGTCGAACTGCGCACCCGTGTGTCCGGGCCCATCGACGCAATGCTGTTCCGCGAAGGCGATGCGGTTCGCGCCGGCCAGCCGCTGTTCCAGATCGACCCGAGGCCCTTCGACGCGGCGCTGGCCCGTGCACGCGCCGAGCTTCAACTGGCGAAGGCGCGTGAGACCTTGACCGGCACCGAGGCCGAGCGGGCCCGCCAACTGCACGCTGACCGCGCGATCGCCGGCGAGGAGATGGAGCGCCGTGTGGCGGCCCATGCCGAAGCGCAGGCGCGGCGTGCCGCGGCCGAGGCCGCCGTGCAGACGGCCCAGTTGGAGCGCGACTTCACGCTGGTGCGCTCGCCGATCGACGGCCGCATCGGCCGTGCGCTCGTGACGGCCGGCAACGTCGTCACCGCCGGCGGCAACGCCACGCCGCTGGCCACGCTGGTCAGCATCGCGCCGCTGCATGTGCACATCGACGTGGCCGACCGCAGCCTGCTGCAGCGCCTGGCCGAGAACCGTGGCGCCAAGGGCTGGCGGGCTCGCATCCTCGACGCCGACGGCCAGCGCGAGCTGGCACTCGCGCCGATCGACTTCACGAACCACTCCATCGATGCCGCCACCGGCACGGTACGCCTGCGCGCCCGAGTCGATGCCGCGGTGCCCGGCCTCATGCCTGGCCAGTACGTGCGTGCGCAGCTGGTGACGGGCACAGCCCAGCCTGTGCTGCTGGTGCCCGACAAGGCCATCGGTACCGACCAGGGCCGGCGCTTCGTGCTCGTGGTCACCGAGGCCGGCCAGGTCGAATACCGCCCGATCGGCGTCGGCGCGGCGCAGGGCGCCGACCGCATCGTGACCGAAGGGCTGAAGGCGGGCGAGCAGGTGATCGTCTCGGGCCTGATGCGCGTGCGTCCGGGCATGGCGGTCAAGCCTCAGCCTGCCCAAGGGCCTGCGGAGCCGGCGCAGGGGCAGGCGCAGAACGGCGTCGAGCCCGACCGTTCCTGATCCATCGGGAGTCAATCACCATGAACCGTCTTGCCAGACTCTTCGTCGACCGCCCGATCGTCGCGATCGTGCTGTCCCTCGTGCTGCTGCTTGCCGGCCTGCTTTCGATGGGCAGGCTGCCGCTGACCGAGTACCCCAACGTCATGCCCACCACCGTGCAGGTGCGTGCCGCGTACCCGGGCGCGAACCCGCAGGTGATCGCCGACACGGTGGCCACGCCGCTCGAGACCGAGCTCACCGGCCTGCCGGGCCTGCAGTACATGAGCTCGAACTCCAGTGGCGACGGCCGCTACCTGCTGACGCTGACCTTCGCCGCCAGCGTGGACCCGGCGCGCGCCGAGACCGACACGCAGAACCGCGTCGCCCGCGCGCTGCCGCGCCTGCCGGCCGAGGTGCAGAAGCTCGGCGTCGTCAGCGAGAGCGTCGCGCCCGACATGCTGATGGTCGTGCACCTGACGTCGCCGCAGGGCCGTTACGACCTGCTGCACCTGTCGAATTTCGCCCAGCTGCAGGTGCGCGACGCTCTGTTGCGCGTGCCCGGCGTCAGCAAGGTGGTGGTCTGGGGCGCGGGCGACTACAGCCTGCGCGTCTGGCTCGACCCCGACCGCATGGCCGCGCGCGGCCTGGTCGCCGGCGACGTGGTCGACGCGATCCGCGCGCAGAACCTGCAGGTGGCCGCGGGCTCGGTGGGCCAGCAGCCCGACGCGCGCAGCGCGCATCAGCTGCCGATCACGGTGGCCGGGCGCCTGAGTTCGCCCGAGGCCTTCGGCGACATCGTGCTGAAGAGCGGCCCCACCGGCGAGCAGCTGCGGCTGAAGGACGTAGCGCGTGTGGAGCTCGGTGCGAGTTCGTATTCGCTGCGCAGCCTGCTCGACGGAAAGCCGGCTGTCGGCATCCAGATCGTGCAGGACCCGGCCGCCAGCGCCGTCGAGGTGGCTGCCGCCGTGCGGGCCGAGATGACGAAGCTGCAGCAGGGCTTCCCGCAGGACATTGCGCACCGCATCGCCTACGACCCCACGTTGTTCGTCAAGGCGTCGATCCGCAACGTCATCCAGACCTTGGCCGAGGCGATGGTGCTGGTCGTGCTGGTCGTGCTGCTGTTCCTGCAGAACTGGCGCGCGTCGCTGATCCCGATCGCGGCCGTGCCGGTGTCGCTGGTAGGCACGCTGGCGGTGATGCACGCCGCCGGCTTCACGCTGAACACGCTGAGTCTGTTCGGGCTGGTGCTGTCGATCGGCATCGTCGTCGACGACGCGATCGTCGTCGTCGAGAACGTCGAGCGGCACCTCGCCCGCGGGCTGAAGCCCCGCGAAGCGGCACTCGCCGCGATGAAGGAGGTCACCGGGCCGATCCTGGTGATCACGGCCGTGCTGGCCGCCGTCTTCATCCCCACGGCATTCATGGGCGGCCTGTCGGGCCAGTTCTACCGGCAGTTCGCGCTGACGATCGCGATCTCCACGGTGCTGTCGGCGATCAACTCGCTGACCCTGTCGCCGGCTTTGTCGGCGATGTGGCTGAAGCCACATGCTGGCGGTCACGACGGGCGCCTGGCGCGCTTCTTCGGCGGCTTCAACCGCGCCTTCGAGCGCGCTTCGGAGCGCTACGCCGGGCTGACGCGGGCCGGCGTGAAGCGCGGCCTGCGCCTGTTGGTCGTCTACGCCGTGCTGGTGGCCGGCGCGGTGTGGAGCTTCAAGAGCGTGCCGTCGGGCTTCGTTCCGGCCCAGGACAAGTACTACCTCGTCGGCATCGTGCAGCTGCCGCCCGGCGCGTCGCTGGACCGCACCGAGGCGGTCACGAAGCAGGTCACCAAGATCGCGCTAGCTCAGCCGGGAGTCGAGAGCGTGGTGGCCTTCCCGGGTATCTCGATCAACGGCTTCGTCAACAGCCCGAACGCCGCCGTGATCTTCACGATGCTCGATCCGTTCGAGCAGCGCAAGGACGCGAGTCTGGCCGCCGGTGCCATCGCCGGTGCGCTGAACGGCCGCTTCCAGGGTATCGACGAAAGCTTCATCGCGATGTTCCCGCCGCCGCCGGTGCCCGGACTCGGCCAGGCTGGCGGCTTCAAGTTGCAGATCCAGGACCGCAGGCAACAGGGCCACGAGGCGCTGAACGCGGCGCTGGGTGCCGTGATGGCCGAGGCCGGCAAGGAGCCGCGCCTGGTGGGTCTGTTCAGCGGCTACCAAACGGGCGTGCCGCAGCTCGCGCTGAACGTCGACCGCGAGAAGGCGCTGGCCATGGGCGTGCCGCTGGAGGCCATCTACCAGTCGCTGCAGGTCTACCTGGGCTCGCTCTACGTCAACGACTTCAACTTCCTTGGCCGCGCCTGGCAGGTCAACGTGCAGGCAGACGCGCCGTTCCGCGCCGACGCCACCGCGCTGGACCGGCTGTGGACGCGCAATGCGCAGGGGCAGATGGTGCCGCTGGCCGCGCTGGTGACGAGCCAGCCGGCGACCGGCCCCGACCCGGTGGGCCGCTACAACGGCTACGCGTCGGCCGACCTGTCGGGCATGCCGGCGCCGGGCGTGAGTTCGGGTGAGGCCGTGGCGGCGATGGAGCAGATCCTGGCCCGTGCGCTGCCGGACGGCTTCACCTACGAGTGGACCGACCTGACCTACCAGCAGATTCAGGAAGGGTCGAGCGGCCTGTGGGTGTTCCCGCTGGCCGTGGGACTGGCCTTCCTGATCCTGGCCGCGGCCTACGGCAGCTGGAGCCTGCCGCTGGCCGTGCTGGCCATCGTGCCGACGGTGATCCTGGGCGCGCTGGTTGGCGTGTGGCTGAGCGGGGGCGACAACAACCTGTTCACGCAGATCGGCCTGGTGGTGCTGGTGGGTCTGGCGACGAAGAACGCGATCCTGATCGTCGAGTTCGCTCGCCGGCGCCAGCAGGAAGGAACGTCGGCGGTCGACGCCGTGGTCGAGGCGGCGCGGCTGCGCCTGCGGCCGATCCTGATGACCTCGCTGGCCTTCGTGATGGGCGTGCTTCCCCTCGTCTTCGCCAGCGGGGCCGGCGCCGAGATGCGCCAGGCCGTCGGCGTGGCGGTCTTCGCCGGGATGCTGGCGGTCACCGTCGCCGGACTGGTCTTCACCCCGATGTTCTACGTGCTGCTCCAGCGGCGCCGCGCCCGGCGCGCGGCCGCGCTGGCCGTAGCGCAATGAGGAGATTCACATGATCAAGACAAGCTTGACCACGATCGCACTGGCCGTCCTGCTGGCGGCCTGCGGTACCGCAGCGCCGCTGGCCGTGCCGGCGCCGGAGCTGCCGGGGGCTTTTGCGCAAGGGCAGGGCATCGAAGTCGGCCGCGTGGCCCAGCCCGACTGGTGGAGCGTGTTCGCGGACCCGGCGCTCGATGCGCTCGTCCAGCGCGGCCTCGAGGCCAACCTGGACCTCCGGCAGGCCGCCGAGCGGGTGCAGCG
>NZ_AZND01000247.1:0-4666 GCF_000576205.1 Methylibium sp. T29
GCGTCGCCGGCGTCCCCCCCGACCCGCAGGACGCCTCGCCGGCGCTGCCGACCGATCGCGTCTACGAGGCGGTCTATGCCGCCGTGATCGACCAGCGCCTGCCTCCCGGCACGCGGCTGCGCGAGGAGGAGCTGGCGCAGGCCTTCGCGGTCTCGCGCACGGTGGTGCGCCAGGCGCTGCACCGGCTGGCGCAGGACGGCATCATCGTGCTGCAGCCCAACCGTGGCGCCCGTGTGCCCGAGCCGACGCGGCGTGACGGCGAGCACGTGTTCGACGCCCGCCGCGTCGTCGAGTGCGAGGTGGTGCGCCGCCTCGCCGGCAAGCTGAGTGCGGCGCAACTGGCCGAGCTGCGCGCGCTGGTGGCGGCCGAGGAGCGTGCGACGCGTTCGCAGAACAAGCAGGAGGCGATCCGCCTGTCAGGCCGCTTCCACCTCGAGCTCGCGCGCCTGAGCGGCAACCCGATCTTCCTGCGGTTGCTGGAGGAGCTGTTGCCGACCACCTCGCTGCTGATGGCGCTGTACAAGGCGCCGGGCGAGCCGATGTGCGTGGCGCACAGCCACCGGCGCCTGCTGGCGGGCCTGGAGCGAGACGGGGGCGGGCGCCGCGGCGACGGAGATGCGCCGCCATCTCAACGAGATCGAGCGCTCGCTGTCGCAGCCGGCTTCCCCGGCGGTGCCCGCGCTGCGCGACGTGTTCCGCGCCTACCGCGGCGGCGGCACCTGACGGGTGGTGCGGGTCGGGCCGTTCTCGTCAGCCGGCGACGGCGAAGCGGTAGACGCCACTCGCACGGTCCACCTGACGCACCAGCCGCCCGTCGAACCACAGCGCGTGCAGGTGGGCGATCGCCTCGCCCAGCGCGAAGGTGGTCTGGTGCAGGTCGAGCGGGCGCTTGAACAGCACCGGCAGCAGCTCGGTCGCCGTCTTCGGGGCGGCGGCGCAGGCGGCCAGCACGTCGGCGAAGCGTTCGGCATGGTGGTCGCGCAACTGGTCGACGCGGGTGTGCAGGCCGGTGAAGGGGCGGCCATGGGCCGGCAGCACCAGCGTGTCGGGCGGCAGCGCGCGCATCCGCTCGATCGACTCGAGGTAGAGCCGCAGCGGGTCGGCCTCGGGTTCGAAGTCGAGCACGCTGACGTTGGTGCTGATGCGCGGCAGCACCATGTCACCCGAGATCAGCACGCCGAGCGCCTCGCAATGCAGCGCGATGTGCTCCGGCGCATGGCCGTAGCCGACGTGGCAACGCCAGCCATGGTCCCCGACGCGCAGCGTCTCGCCGTCGAGCAGGCGGTGGTAGCGCTGCGGCACCGACGGCACCATCGAGGCGTAGTAGTTCGAGCGCCGGCGGATCTTCTGCAGCGCGTCGGCGTCGGTCACGCCATGGCGCGCGAAGTGGGCTGCCGCTTCGTCGCCGCCGACGCCGGTGGTGCTGCGGCAGGCGATCCGAGCCGCGTTCCAGTCGGTCGCACTGATCCACAGCGGGCAGTCGCGCCCGATCACGCTCCAGCGCGTGGTCAGCCAGTCGGCCAGACCGATGTGGTCCGGGTGCATGTGGGTCACGATCACGCGCAGCACCGGCAGGCCGTCCAGGTGGTCGGCGAACACCTGCTCCCATGCGGCGCGGGTGGTGTCGTCGCCGATGCCGCAGTCGACGATGGCCCAGCCTTCCACCGGGCCGTCCGGACTCTCGAGCCGGTCGCGCAGCAGCCAGAGGTTGATGTGGTCCAGCGCGAACGGCAGCCGCATCCGCACCCACTTCACGCCCGGGGCGACGTCGAGGGCGTCGCCCAGCGCGGGCAGGGCATCGCCGAACGGGTAGCCCAATTGGTGTTCGAGAGCGTTCATCGCAGGTCGGGCTCGCCGCCGTGAAGTCCGGTGGCACGTTAACGCAAACGCCGGGACCGGTCGGTCGCCGACGCGTCAGGGGGCGCCTGCGTAAAATTGTGGCAAAGAGGAGCCGAAGCATGACCACCGACCTGAAAGAGCTGTTCGACAACAACCGCGAGTGGGCCAAGCAGACCGAGGTGCGCGAACCCGGCTTCTTCTCGCGGCTGCTCAAGCAGCAGTCGCCGCAGTACCTGTGGATCGGCTGCGCCGACAGCCGCGTGCCGGCCAACGACCTGGTCGGCTTGCTGCCCGGCGAGCTGTTCGTGCACCGCAACGTCGCCAACGTGGTGGTGCATTCCGACCTCAACTGCCTGTCCGTCGTGCAGTTCGCGATCGACATGCTGAAGGTGCAGCACCTGATCGTCGTCGGCCACTCCGGCTGCGGCGGCGTGGCCGCGGCGCTGGCCGACCGCCGTGTCGGCGTGGCCGACAACTGGCTGCGCCACGTGCAGGACGTGCGCAACAAGCACCAGACCTGGCTCGACGGCGTGCGCGAGGTCGACCGCGTCAACGCGCTGTGCGAGCTCAACGTCGTCGAGCAGGCGCTCAACCTGTGCAGCACCACCGTCGTGCAGGACGCCTGGCAGCGCAGCCAGCAGGTCGTCATCCACGGCTGGTTCTACGGTCTGCACAACGGTCTGCTCGAGGACCTGACGATGACGGTCGACAGCGCCGACGCGGTGATCCCCGCCTACCAGCGGGCGCTCGCCACGGTGAAGGCGCGCTACGACGCCCGGGGGGTCGCCTGATGGCGGGCAGCTTCGTCACCACCCTGAACGACCCGCGCGCCTTCGACATCGCCCAGGCGCTGCTCGACGGCTTCAACCGCCACTACAAGCTTTTCCGCCAGACCAGCGCCGAGGCCAAGCAGCGCTTCGAGGCGGCCGACTGGCACGGCCAGCAACGCGCGCAGCGCGAGCGCATCGAGTTCTACGACCTGCGCGTCGACGAGGCCGCGGAGCGGCTGGAGAACGAATTCCGCGCCAGCTCGCTGTCCGAGGAGACCTGGCAGCAGGTGAAGCTGTATTACATCGGCCTGCTGATCAACCACCACCAGCCCGAGCTGGCCGAGACCTTCTTCAACTCGGTCACCACCAAGATCCTGCACCGCAGCTACTTTCGCAACGACTTCATCTTCGTGCGCCCGGCGGTCAGCACCGAGTACATCGAGAACGAGGAGCCGGACTCGCTGCCGACCTACCGCGCCTACTACCCGAGCCGGCCGGGCTCGGCCGAGGGGTTGCGCGAGACGCTGCTGCGCATCGTCGACAACTACCAGCTCCAGCGCGAGTTCGAGGACCTGGGGCGCGACATCGACTACGTGCTGCAGGCGTTTCGCAACCAGTTCGGCGACGTCAAGCTCAGCGCCAACTTCCAGATCCAGGTGCTGGCCTCGCTGTTCTTCCGCAACAAGGGCGCCTACATCGTCGGCAAGGTCATCAACGGCTTTCGCGAGACCGGCTTCGCGCTGCCCGTGTTGCACAACTCGCGCGAACTGCTGACCATCGACACCGCGCTGTTCGGCGAGGACGAGCTGCTGCTGCTGTTCAGCTTCGCGCGCGCCTACTTCCTGGTCGACATGGAGATCCCGTCGGCTACGTGCAGTTCCTTCGTTCGCTGATGCCGCGCAAGCCGCGCTGGGAGCTGTACAACGCGCTGGGCCTGCAGAAACAGGGCAAGAACCAGTTCTACCGCGACTTCCTCTATCACCTGCGCCACTCTTCGGACAGCTTCCGCATCGCGCCCGGCATCAAGGGCATGGTGATGCTGGTGTTCGACCTGCCGAGCTTCCCGTTCGTGTTCAAGGTCATCAAGGATTTCTACCCGCCGCAGAAGGACACCACGCGCGAGCTGATCCAGAGCAAGTACCAGCTGGTGAAGACGCACGACCGGGTGGGCCGCATGGCCGACTCGCTGGAGTACAGCAACGTGGCCTTCCCGCGCCAGCGCTTCGAGCCCGAGCTGATCGAGGAGATCCGTCACTTCTGCCCCAGCCTGCTGGAGGAGGAGGGCGACAGCCTGGTGCTCAAGCACCTGTACATCGAGCGGCGCATGATCCCGCTCAACATCTACCTGCAGGAGGCCACGCCCGAGCAGATGAAGCATGCCGTCATCGAGTACGGCAACGCCATCAAGGACCTGGTGGCGGCCAACATCTTCCCCGGCGACATGCTGTGGAAGAACTTCGGCGTCACGCGCCACGGCAAGGTGGTGTTCTACGACTACGACGAGATCGAGTACCTGACCGACTGCAACTTCCGCAAGGTGCCCGAGCCGCGTACCGAAGAGGAGGAGATGTCGGGCGACATCTGGTATTCGGTCGGTCCCAAGGACGTGTTCCCCGAGACCTTCGGCCCTTTCCTGCTCGGCAACCCGACGGTGCGCGAGGTGTTCATGCAGCACCATGCCGAGCTGCTGGATCCGGCGTTCTGGCAGGGCCGCAAGGACCGCATCGCCGGCGGCTACGTGCACGACGTCTTCCCCTACGACCCGCACAAGCGCTTCCGCCGTCCGCTGGGGCTGGGCTTCGGCAGCCTCGACGCCGAGGCGGTGTCGCTGCATCCGGCGTCGGCGACCACGCAGCTCGGCCACAACCCCATCTGATCCTGTGAAGGAGTCTTGCCATGTCCACCGATGATCCGGTCGTGATCGTGTCGGCTGCGCGAACGCCGATCGGCGGGTTGCTCGGCGACCTGGCGGCGCTGGCGGCCTGGGAACTGGGCGCCGTCGCGATCCGCGCCGCGGTCGAACGCGCCGGCGTGCCGGGCGACGCCGTCGACGAGGT
>NZ_AZND01000248.1:0-4654 GCF_000576205.1 Methylibium sp. T29
GCTTACCGGGAGACTTGGGATCCCAATCGGGTCTTTCCTTCTGCTCGACCAGCGTGACGATCGGGCCACTCATGCGCTCTGCATCGGCCACAGCACGGTCTCGCAGGGCCTGGCCTGACTCCCCTGGTTCACGGATCCAGATCTGGCCGGCGCCGGTGTAGCGCTCGGCCTCTCCGGTGCGCAGCAGGTCGCGGATCACGACGACGGCGGGGGCGGACATCACCGTTGCCTCCAAGCGCTGCAGGCGCCTCGCAATGGTGGTGACGTTCATAGGACCGACCGCGGGAGACGCTGGCGGGTCAGGTTGGCGACGTAGACCACGCGGCCAGCATCACGGGCCGCACCGATGCGCCGGAGCTTGCCCTCGAAGTCGTCATCCGGCCGGATCACGAAGCCGAGCGGCATCTTGTCGAGGTTGGTGTCGCGCTCCACACGACGGAGCCGGTTCTGCATGGATTGCAGGTTCATCAGGTTTTCCTTCCACCCTGTCGGGCTTCAACGGCTGCGAGCCGCTCGTCAATCTCTCGCATCAGCACGGTCTGGCCGATCTGCTGGAGCAGGTAGGCAAGCCTTGCAGCGTCCGAGGGCGTGGGCATGGCTCCGGCCTTCTTCCGAGCGCCTCGGTACAGCCGGGCCATCTCCGCTCGGACTGCCTCGGTGCTGTCCAACCGGCCGACGCGGATCCCCACCCGGGGGGAGGTCTCGTCCGGATCCGCGCGTTTGCTCATGCAGCGCCGCCTCCACTACGCACCTGCGCGCGCTGAGCGAGGGCTTGGATGACGGAAATCGACCGACCGAGACCTGTTGATTCAACGAAGGTCTTGTAGTCCCTGCCTGCCTTGACGGATGCCGGCAGAGCATCGAACAGCCGGCGGCCTTCCTGGTTGGCGAGGGCGAGTTGTTCCTCGTAGGGGTTCTAAGCCAGAACCGCCGAAATTTCCGTCATCCCAGCTCCAGCCCCGCCACGAGCGCATCCAGGTCGATCATCTTGCCGTCGCTCTGGAAGGTGTAATGCCCGTTCAGCAGGATGTGCCGCCAGGCCGCCGGCGATATCTGGGTCAGGAGAGCGTGCGCCTTGGCGTTGCCGCTCGCCTCGTACTTCATCAGCAGCCGCGAGAGGATGGCCGAGTTGTAGAAGATGACCGCGTTGGCGATCAGCCTGGCGCACTGGTTGCTGATCTCAATTTCGATGTCGGTGCGCCCGGTCAATTCCTTCTTGCCGCCGACCTGGGCGATGGTTGAGCGTAGCTGGTGATAGGACTCGATGCGGTTCTGTGAGCGGTGAACGTTGCGCTCCAGTTGCGGATCGCGCAGGTAGCGCAGCGTGTAGATGCTGCGGATGAGCTTGTCGAACTCGAACACCGCGCGCCGCGTGGGGTTCGGCGCGGTGTAGGTGCATAGCTTGCGGATCAGCGTGCCCTGCGTCATCTCCTTCAGTCCGAGCGTGGCGACAATCTGGTCGAGGTTCGGCTTCTCGCTGACTATGAGATCGCGGTCGATTCTCCCGGCCGGCCGGATCAGGCACTGATCGTACAGCGCCGGATCGTCGGCACTGTAGAGTTCCTTCAACTGATCGCCAAGGTCGGTGAAGCGCGGCTCGAAACGCAGGCCGAACCAGTGCAGGATAGCGAAGTTGGCCTTGTTGACGCTGTGCATGTCGCCGGTGATCGCGGTCGGCACGATGTCCGACGTGTTGCGATACCAGATGTCGAACACGTGATGGGCCTCGTAATCGTGCGCGCCGATCAGGTAGCCGTTGAGCGGCACGTGGTTGCACAGCAGCGTGTAGGCGACCACGCCCTTGCCGCGCCCAAAGTATTTGCGCGAGTGGCGCGCTTTCACGGTCGGCCGCTCGACGCCGAATTTCTGACCATCGACGGCACCGTACAGTGCATCGAGGTCGAACGAGTAGTACGGGAAGATCGGCAGCGCGGCGATGGCGTTGCTGATGCAGTCGTTGGCCGCGTGCAGCGTTGCGTGGCGCAGGTACTGTTGGTAGGCGCTCTCCAGCACGTGGTACGGGATGTCGCTGGTGCGTGCCATGACCTGGTTGCCGTGGTTCATCGCCTGCGCGATGATGACCGCCATCAGGCTGTCGGCGTCGGCGACCTTCTTCGCATAGCGCGGCTGCAAAGGCGTCAGCGCCGACAGGAACTGGCACTGGCCGTTGACGAAGCGGAACACGTCGGCCACGTCGCAGAACGGCAGTTGCTCGTAGAACGCCTTCTCGCGCGCCTTCTGGTTCTCGCCCTTGGCTTGCGCCATGTCAGCTTCTGCGTGTCCTTGTCGTATTCTAGGTGCGTCAGCTTGCCCTGCTTCAGCTCGCGGTTGAAGGCCAGCCACTGAGCGCGCAGCTCGGTCGCGAGCGCATCGAGCTGGGCATCGAGTGGCTGCCGCAGGAACGGGATGTCGATCTGCGCCAGCACGGCGGCCTTCTCATCCAGCGAAACCAGCTCGTCGGAAAAATGCCGGTGCTGCAAGCTGTCGTCGAGGTAGAGTTCACCCGACTGGAAGCGCTTCCTGACCTGGCGGTACAGCCAGAACTCGTAGCGGTCGGCATGCAGGTCCGTCGGCTTGCCATCGGCATCGAAGGTCAGCAGGTACGGTCGCAAGCGTTTCGGCAGCGTGGCCGCTGGACATTCGGCGAGCGGCCGTTGCGATAGGCGCTGCTGTTTGGCGAACACGTCCTTGGCCCAGGCCAGCGCCACGAGCCACGGGCTGCCCGGATCAGTGCCAGCGAGGTCGAGCGCGACATACAGCGGCCGAAGATGGCGGCGGATGCGCTCAGCCAGGCCGTCCACCGCCTGCCAGTGCAAAGCCAGCTTGCTCACCGGCTTCACGCTCATGCGCTGCGCGGTGGTTTGCAGCGTATCGCGGGGCATGATTTTGTAGGCGCGCTGGCGCACATCGCCGAACGGCGTGGGATCGGGCACGCTGTCGTCGATGTAAAGCGACAGCAGGCGGCCGACCTGCGGTGTGTCTTGCTGACGGCGCACCTGCTCGGCGACAAAGGATTGCTTTGCGCCCGCACTGCTTTCGTCCTCCAACTGCTTCATGTGGTAGGCCATCGCATCGACCAGGTTGTCGGAAAGCTGCCGGTAGCGCACCCAGGCATAGCAAAGCAGGTAGAGGTAGGTCTGATCGGCCTTCAGGTTGCGTAGATCGTGGACGGTGTAGAAGTTCGCCAGGCTGGCGTAGTACAGCAGATTCTGCTGCGAGACGCCGAGCTTGGGCAGCAGCGCCTTGGCGATCCGGTGCAGCGGCTCCAGCGTGGCGCGCTTTTCGCGTTCGCGGGCCATCTGACGCCAGCCAAAGTCCTTGGCGTCCTGCTTGAGCGCCGCCAATTGCGACAGGGTGTCGTCACGCACTAGAAGCCGACCCAGCGCGGCCTTGGCCGATTCGTCCAACACTTCCGACAGCAGGCCAGCCAGCCGCCGACGCTCGGCGGACAGGGCTTCGCTCACCAGCTCTTGCAGGGTGGTATAGCCGGGCCGGATGATCTTGTGCTCGTTTAGCCAGACGATCAGCTCGGCGGCGATGAACCCCGGCATCACGTCGCGCCGCACGGTCTGCGCGGCCTGCTGCGCGAGCTGCGCCAGGAACTCGGCCGCCCACGGCCGGTAGCCGAACAGATCGGCAATCCACTCGCGCTGGGTGTAGTGCTCGTGCTTGGAGATTGGCTTGTGCTCGAAGGACTCGCCGTGGAAGTAGCGGCTCAGCACGAAGGCGCAATCGTGCTCGACCTCACTCCAGTCGAAGCGGAAGAAGGCATGCTTGGCCTTGAAGTAACCGATCTGCAAGATGCAATAGACCTGGGCATGGAGACCAGGCCGGCTGCTGGCGAGCGCCAGTTCGGTTTCAGTCAACGCCAAGTATTCCAGCCGCTGGGCGTCGTCGAAGTCCGGCAGGCCGTACAGGGCTTCCTGCTCGGCGTCCGACAGGACGGTCAATCGTTCGCTCTTGGTCGTCATCGCGATGACGCTCCACGAGAGCCCGTCCAACCAACCCGTGCCAGGGTCTCGATCAGCGTGGTTCGCTTGACGCCGAAGTTGCGGCACACCGCCGCCTTGGACATGCCGCCATCGAGCGCAGCGACGATGGCCTCCAGCTTCTCGCCGGTGATCGCCTGCGGCCGGCCGCCGATCCGGCCGCGTTTGCGGGCGGCAGCCAGACCGGCGACGACACGTTCCTGGATCAAGGCGCGTTCGTACTGCGCGAGCGCGCCGAACACCTGGAACAGAAACTCGCCCGAGGCGTCGTGGTATCCAGGTTCTCCGTCAGCGAGCGGAACGCCACCTGCTTTTTCTTGAGCGAGGTCACGATGGCGAGCAAGTGCGACAACGAACGGCCGAGCCGGTCGAGCTTCCACACGACCAACACGTCGCCAGGGCGAACGAATTCGAGCGCCCGCGCCAGGCCCGCGCGGTCGTCCTTCGCGCCGGAAGCATGATCCTCGAACAGATGCCGCGCATCGACGCCGACGGCGAGCAGCGCATCGCGCTGCAAGTTCGTGCTCTGGCGGTCGGAGTCCGACGACACGCGCATGTAACCTACCAACATAAGCGGAAAACCATTAAGACGAGGTTTCCGTATGGTAGCGTCTGGCGACAGAGTTTTCCGCACAATTTTGCGGCCACTCGGAGGTTGGTGCAGA
>NZ_AZND01000249.1:0-4645 GCF_000576205.1 Methylibium sp. T29
CGCGCTGGCGGCCGGGGCGGTCGGTGCGGCCTGTGCAACAGGCGACACGGCCGGGTCGGCGACCGGGGTGCCCTGCGCCACCGCCACGCTGCCGAGCCATGCCAGGCAGCCGGCAGCCCACCATCGAAGCATCGTGTGTGTCATCGGCATCCCCCTGTCAACGCTGCGGCCGGTGTTCGACGTCGCGCACCATCAGCGCGAGCGCGTGTACTCGTTCTGCTGCTGGTTGCGGGCCCTCAGCTGCTGTTCCCAGCTGGCGCGGTCGCCCTGCTTCCAGTCCGGCGCCGTGTAGCCGGCTTCGGTGCTGCCGTCCCAGGCTTGCTGTCGCCCTTCTTGGGGCCGGACGCCGTCTGCGGCTTGTCGGCGCACGCCGTCAGCCCGGCGGCCAGGAGCACCGCGCCGAGGAGGGCCAGACCACGCGGCAGGGACCGCCTCATGACTTGCCGCCTTCGGCCGCGGCCGGCTGCGCCGCGCCACCGGTCGGCTTGCCGTAGGCCGTGCCCCAGCCCCACACCTCGGAGCCCTTGCCACGCGTCAGCACGCGGGTGCGGAAGATGTCGGCGACCACGTCGCCGTCGCCGCCGAGCAGGGCCTTGGTCGAGCACATCTCGGCGCAGGCCGGCAGCTTGCCCTCGGCGAGGCGGTTGTGGCCGTACTTCTCGAACTCGGCTTCGGAGCCATTGGCCTCCGGGCCCCCGGCGCAGAAGGTGCACTTGTCCATCTTGCCGCGCAGCCCGAACGTGCCGTTGGTCGGGAACTGCGGCGCGCCGAACGGGCAGGCATAGCTGCAGTAGCCGCAGCCGATGCAGATGTCCTTGTCGTGCAGCACCACGCCCTCGTCGGTGCGGTAGAAGCAGTCGACCGGGCACACCGCCATGCAGGGTGCGTCGGAGCAGTGCATGCAGGCCACCGAGATGCTGCGCTCGCCCGGCACACCGTCGTTGAGCGTCACCACGCGGCGTCGGTTCACACCCCAGGGCACCTCGTGCTCGGCCTTGCAGGCGGTGACGCAGCCGTTGCATTCGATGCAGCGCTCGGCGTCGCAGATGAACTTCATTCTTGCCATGTCAACTCTCCAATTCACACAGAGGCGCGCTCGACCTGGCAGACCGTGGTCTTGGTCTCCTGCATCATCGTGACGCTGTCGTAGCCGTAGGTGGTGGCGGTGTTGATCGCCTCGCCGCGGATGACCGGCATCGCCCCCTGCGGGTAGTAGGGCGCGAGATCGACGCCCTGCCAGCGGCCCGAGAAGTGGAAGGGCAGCCACACCGTCTCGCGGTCCACTCGCTCGGTGACCAGCGCCTTGACCGTGAGGCGCGCGCCGGTCGGCGTGCGGACCCAGACCGTCTCGCCGTTGCGGATGCCGCGGTCGTTGGCGGTGGCCGGGTTGATCTCGACGAACATCTCCTGCTGCAGCTCGGCCAGGTAGGGGTTGGAGCGGGTCTCCTCGCCGCCGCCCTCGTACTCCACCAGCCGCCCGCTGCTCATGATCAGCGGGAAGTCCTTGCCGATGTCCTTGTTCTTGTCCTGCACGGTCTTGAACAAGGTGGGCAGGCGCCAGAACGCCTTCTTGTCGTCGTGCGTCGGGTACTTGGCCACCAGGTCCGGACGCGTCGAGTACAGCGGCTCGCGGTGCTTCGGGATCGCATCGGGGAAGTTCCACACCACGGCCCGCGCCTTCGCGTTGCCGAACGGATGGCAGCCGTGGTTCTTCATCGCGACGCGGATGATCCCGCCCGACGAATCGGTCTTCCAGTTCTTGCCCTCGGCCGCGGCCTTCTCGGGCTCGCTCAGTTCGTCCCACCAGCCGAGCTTCTTCAGCAGCACGTGGTCGAACTCCGGATAGCCGGTGGTGAGGTCCGCACCCTTGGAGAACGAGCCATCCTCGGCCAGCAGGTTGACGCCGTCCTTCTCGACACCGAAGTTGGCGCGGAAGTTGCCGCCGCCGTCCATCACGTGCTTGGAGGTGTCGTAGAGGTTGGGCGAGCCCGGGTGCTTCATTTCCGGCGTGCCGTAGCACGGCCAAGGCAGGCCGAAGTAATCGCCGTCGAGGGAGTAGCCGGTCTCCTTGTCGGTGCCGCCCTTGGCGCGCAGCGTCTTCACGTCAAAGACGTGCATGTTGCGCATGTGCGCCTTCAGGCGCTCGGGGCTCTGGCCGGTGTAGCCGATGGTCCAGACGCTCTTGTTGATCTCGCGCAGGATCGATTCGGGCTCGGGCTCCATCATGCCGCCCTTGCCGGCGACCAGCTTGTAGTTCTTCGTCAGCTCCTTGTCGAAGCCCAGCTTCTGCGCGAGCTGGTACATGATCATGTGGTCGTTGCGGCTCTCCCACAGCGGCTCGATGACCTGCTCGCGCCACTGGATCGAGCGGTTCGACGCGGTGCACGAGCCACTGGTCTCGAACTGCGTCGTCGCCGGCAGCAGGTAGACGGCGCGGTTGGGGTTCTGGTCCTCGGGCTTGCCGGGCATCGCCGCCATCGCCGCGGTGGCCGACGGGAAGGGATCGACGACCACCAGCAGGTCGAGCTTGTCCATCGCCTTCTTCATTTCCAGGCCGCGCGTTTGCGAGTTCGGCGCATGGCCCCAGAAGAACAGGCCGCGCAGGTTGCTGTCCTGGTCGATCAGCTCGTTCTTCTCGAGCACGCCGTCGACCCAGCGCGACACCGTCATGCCGGGCTTGGTCATCATGCCCGGCGCGTACTGCTTCTTGATCCACTCGAAGTCCACGCCCCAGGTCTTGGCGAAATGCTTGAACGAGCCCTCGGCCAGGCCGTAGTAGCCGGGCAGCGAATCGGGGTTGGGGCCCACGTCCGTGGCGCCCTGCACGTTGTCGTGGCCACGGAAGATGTTGGCGCCGCCGCCGCTCTTGCCGATGTTGCCGAGCGCGAGCTGCAGGATGCACGAGGCGCGCACCATCGCGTTGCCGATGGTGTGCTGGGTCTGGCCCATGCACCAGACGATGGTGCCGGGGCGGTTGTCGGCCATGGTCTTGGCGACGCGGAACACGGTGGCCTCGTCGACGCCACAGGCCTCCTGCACCTTGTCCGGCGTCCAGTTCGCGAGCACGTCCTCGCGCACCTTGTCCATGCCGTACACGCGGTCGTTGATGTACTGCTTGTCTTCCCAGCCGTTCTTGAAGATGTGGTGCAGCACGCCGAACAGGAAGGGGATGTCCGAACCCGAACGGATGCGCACGTGTTCGTCGGCACGCGCCGCGGTGCGCGTGAAGCGCGGGTCCACGACGATCATCTTGCAGCCGGTCTCCTTGGCATGCAGCATGTGCAGCATCGACACCGGGTGCGCCTCGGCGGCGTTGGAGCCGATGTAGAGCGCCATGCGGGCGTTCTGCATGTCGTTGTAGGAGTTGGTCATCGCGCCGTAGCCCCAGGTGTTCGCGACGCCCGCGACCGTGGTGCTGTGGCAGATGCGTGCCTGGTGATCGCAGTTGTTGCTGCCCCACAGGCTCATCCACTTGCGCAGCAGGTAGGCCTGCTCGTTGTTGTGCTTGCTCGACCCGACCACGAACACCGAGTCCGGGCCGCTCTGCTTGCGCAGCTCGAGCATGCGCGCGCTGATCTCGTCGAGTGCGGTGTCCCAGCTGATGCGCTCGTACTTGCCGTTCACCAGCTTCATCGGGTAGCGCAGGCGGTATTCGCCGCGGCCGTGCTCGCGCAGCGCAGCGCCCTTGGCGCAGTGCGCGCCCAGGTTGATCGGCGAGTCGAACACCGGCTCCTGGCGCACCCACACGCCGTTGTGCACCACCGCGTCGACCGCGCAGCCCACCGAGCAGTGACCGCACACCGTGCGCCTGACCTCCACCTTGCCCGGGCCCGCCTCGGCCTTGGACGCATCCGAGGCCTGCGCCTTGCGCACCAACGTCAGCTGCCCGGCGGCGAGACCGGCCCCCACGCCCAGGCCGGAGCGGCGCAGGAAGGACCGACGGTCCATCGTCGGGATGGCGCGCGAGAGGCCGCGCGAGAGGCTCGAGACCAGCGACGATGCGGGCGAGCCGGAGCCCGCATCAGGCGACTTGCGCGTGAGCAACATGGGACCTCCGGCACTCAGACTTTGGTGGTTTGGTAGTAGCGCTGCACATGCGCTGTGAGGCGATAGCCGGCGGCTTCGCCGGCTTCGGCCAGGGGAACCGCCGCGGCGGCCGCGGGCTCGGCCTCGCGTGCGCCCGGCAGCACCACCGCCGCAGCGGCCAGCGCCCCCCACGGTGCCGGCACCGGCCACGACGTGGCGGCGCGAGAGCTTGGATTTCGGATCGTTCATGGCTGACTCCTGGGTCTCTGCGCCCGGTGGGGCGCGCGTGCCTTGGCATCGAGCTGATCGCCGACTTCGGCAATTCCATTCCTATGTTAGTCCTGGCTTTTGCACGCCGTGCGTGACTGCGCAAAGGGAAACCCCGCAGCAGCAGCCCCGGGAAGGACGCTGCAGTGCAGCAGCGCGGAGCCCGCGCCAGCCTGTCGCGCACCGCCCCTGGAGATCGACAGCTTGACCACCGATGGCGCGACAGGCTGTCGCAGCGCGATGGGCCGCAGGATGCGGGAAAGTCCCAGGGAGTGGCTCGGACACTGTCCGGCCGTCACCCCGCCGCACGACGCCGCGCGCGCCCGCCGCCGGCCCGCGGCGCGGGCACGTG
>NZ_AZND01000250.1:0-4584 GCF_000576205.1 Methylibium sp. T29
CCCCGACCCCGACGCGCTGGCCGCGCTGTGCCGGCGCCGCCGCGTCAAGGCGCTGTACGCCATGCCGACGATGCACAACCCGCTGGGCTGGGTGATGAGCGCGAGCCGCCGCCGCGCCCTGGTGGCGGTGGCGCGGCAGCACGGGCTGCTCGTCATCGAGGACGCCGCCTACGCCTTCCTGGTGGAGAAGGCGCCGCCGCCGCTGGCGGCGCTGGCACCGGAGACCACGGTCTACGTGTCGGGCTACTCCAAGAGCGTGGCCACCGGCCTGCGCGTGGGCTGCGTGGCCGCGCCGCCGCAATGGGTGGGCGCGATCGAGCGCGCGATCCGCGCCACCACCTGGAACACGCCGGGCGTGATGACTGCCATCACCTGCGGCTGGCTCGACGACGGCACGGTGGACCGGCTGGAAGCCGGCAAGCGCCGGGACGCGCGCGCGCGCCAGCAACTCGCGGCGCAGGTGCTGGGCGCGCTGCGGCGCGTGAGCCACCCGGCCTCGTACTTCGTCTGGCTGCCGCTGGCGGAAGAGGTGCGCGCCGACCAGGTGGCCGCGGCGCTGATGCGCGAGCGCGTCTCGGTGTCCACCGCCGAGCCCTTTGCCACGTCGGCGCGGGTGCCGCACGCGATCCGGCTGGCGCTGGGCTCGGTGGACTTCGACACGCTGCGCGAGGCGCTGGAGACCGTGGCGGCGGTGATCGCCGAGCGCACGTACTGAGAGGCATCGACCTTCGCACGCGGTCGAAGGCGGTCGCCTCGGCGGCGCGCCCGGCCTCCGCATGGCCGCGCTTCCGACCCTTGAAACCGCCGCACCGGCCCCTACTTCGAGAACCGAGCCGGCGGGTCGGTCTCCTGCCGGTGCCAACCCTGCATCGGAGGACATACACCATGTACGAATCGATCCTGAATCACCCGTACAGCCTGTTTGGCCAGTTCGAGCGCCTGCGTCGTGAACTCGACGACGTGTTCGGCGTTTCCGGGTTGCCCAACAGCATCCGCTCGGTCGCCGCGGGCACGACCCCGGCGATCAACATCGGCCGCACCGCCAGCAGCGTGGAGATCTATGCCTTCGCGCCCGGCCTGGACGCGTCGAAGATCGAGGTCACGCTCGACCGCGGCGTGCTGCGCATCTCGGGCGAGCGCGCGCCGGGCATCCCGACCGGCGACCCCAAGGTGCAGGTCTATGCCCGCGAACGCGGCACCGGCCGCTTCGCCCGGGCGATCTCGCTCCCCGACGATGTGGATGCCGCACACGTGAACGCGAGCTACCGCGACGGCGTGCTGCAGGTCAGCGTGGCGCGCCGCGAATCGGCCCAACCCCAGCGCATCACCGTGCAGTGACGCGCCAGCACGACACACAGGAGAACCCATCATGAGCGACAAGAAGCAAGTGACCGCCCGCGCCGCCGTCGACACCGAACAGCAACGTGCCGTGTCACCCGCGGTCGATGTGTTCGAGGACGCCTCCGGCATCACGCTGCTGGCCGACATGCCCGGCGTGCCCAGGGATCAGCTGGATCTGAAGATCGAGGGCGACGCGCTGCTGATCGAAGGCGCAGTGCAGCAACCCACGCCCGATGGCCTGGAGGCGGTGTATGCCGAAGTGCGGGTGCCGCGCTACCGGCGCAGCTTCACGCTGAGCCGGGAGCTCGACACGGCGCGCATCGACGCCAACCTGAAGGACGGCGTGCTGACCGTGCGGATCCCCAAGCAGGCGCACGCGCAGCCGCGGCGGATTGCCGTGACCTCGGGCTGAAACCTCGCCGCCGTCGGCATGCGGCGCCCTCGGAGCACGCGGGGGCGCCCGCGGGTCGGGGCGATGACCGCTACATCGCGTAGTCGCCGCTGGCCTCGGGCTGGAACAGCAGGGCCACCACCTCGGCGGCCCGCGCCTCGCCCGCCGGCGTGGACCAGCGCGCCACGGCGCCGACCGTCAGCCCCAGCAGGCTGCAGCCCACCGGCGACAGCACCGACACGAAACCCGCCGCGGGCTCCGCGTCGGCCGGGTAGCAGAGCGTGAGCCGGCTGCGCAGGCCGCTGGCCAGGTCGTGCAGCAGCACCTGCGAATACATGGTCACCACGTCGGGCCGGACCTGGCGTGAGGGCACGACGGTGCAGGCGTCGAGCAGCGGCTCGATCGCCGCGGCAGCGACGCCGGGCCGCTGACGGCGCGCGAGGCTCAGCAGACGAACATGGTCCAGCTCGGTGAGCGTGCGCTCGAGTGTCAAGACTTCCACGGGGCATTCCTTCGATGAGGGGCGCCGTGCCGGGCCATCGCCGGCACACGCCATCGCGCGGGCTGGGGGCCCGGCGATCGGAGGTTTGCGCAGAGGGGGTGGAGGTGATCGCCGGGCCTAGGGGTGTGCGGCCGGCAGACGGGTGCGCGAGCCCGCCCCGGCCCGCAAGGCGGGTCCGCGCAGCGCGGCGGTGCGGGCAAGGGAGCACATGGCGGCACTCTAGGCGGCCCTCCTCAGGGACGCAACGGACGGCGGCCAAGTCGCACTGCGGCGTGGGCGTATTGCCTCGACGGCGGACCGGGACGCTGCGCTCAGATCTTCGGGATGCGCAGCGTCTTGCTGATCATCAGCGTGCCCGACAGCGCGAACATCAGCACCAGCGGGTGCAGCGTCCAGCCGGCGATCGACCAGGCGCCGCCGGGCGGCGGCGCCGTGAGGCCGCCCTGCTGCCACGCGATGGCCGCGAGCACCGCGGTCAGCACCACGCTGGTGGGAATGGGCGTGCCCTCGAAGTACGGCACCTTGGCGGCGCCGGCCGACAGGCTCTCGGCGGTGACGTTGTAGCGCGCCAGCCGGCTCACGCCGCAGCACACGAAGTAGATCAGCACCACCACGTCCCAGCCGCCGCGCAGGCCCGCGGCGAACGCCAGCGCTGCCGGGGCCACGCCGAAGGAGATCACGTCGGCCAGCGAATCGAGCTCGCGGCCCAGCGCCGAGTGCTGCTGCCGCCAGCGCGCCACGCGGCCGTCGAGCCAGTCGAACGCGAAGGCCAGCGGCGCCATCGCGGCAGCCCACAGGAAGTCGGACAGCTCGCCGCTGCCCATGTAGAGCATCGCCAGGAACACGCCGGCCGTGCCGCAGGCGGCGTTGCCCAGCGTCACGAAGTCCGCGAGATGGAAGCCGCGGATCATCGACAGGTGGCGCGGGAGCGGCTTGGATGGCGGTGTGTCGTGGGGCATGCAGACCTCGGCGAGTGCGGGCAGTGCTGAATTGCAGGGACGGCGATGGTCTCAGCGGCTGTCGCCAACCGGCGCCGCCCTGACGATGCGCGAGGGCACGGCGAACGTGCCGCCGCCCAGGTGGTGCAGCGTGTGCAGCTCGGCGTTGTCGTCGCGGAACGACCAGCGCCCGTCGGCGAACACGCGCGGGTCGGCCTGCGCCGAGACCACCTCGCCGAACACGGTGTCGTAGGCCGCCTCGGTGAGCGGCTCGGGGATGCGGCGCAGCTCCAGCCAGGCCACGCAGCCTTCGACGAGCGGCAGGCCCAGCACCGGACCCGGTGTGGCGCGGAGGCCGAAGCGGGCGAACTTGTCGACCTCGCGCCCGCTCTCGCTGCCCACGGCGTAGCTCAGGTCGGCCAGCGCTGCGCACGGCAGCCCGATCGCGAAACGGCCGCTGGCCTCGAGCAGCTCGCGCGTGAAGGTCTTCTTGTCGACCACGACGGCGATGCGCGGCGGCGTGAACTCGACCGGCATCGACCAGGCCGCGGCCATCAGGTTGCGGCGGCCTCCGTGTTCGGTGACGATCAGCACCGTGGGGCCGTGGTTGACCAGGCGGCTGGCATGGTCGAGGGTGACGGGGTGCATCGGCATCATGCGGGCAGTCTACGGGGGCGGCAGCGTTAGCATCGGCGCCGTCATGAAGCGCACCGTGCCCCAGCAGCCCCACGGAAGCTTCCTCGCCAGCTTGGCGACGGCGCGCTGAGCGAGCGCGATGAGCCTGCTCCCCCTGCTGCGCCACCTGTCATGGCCCGAGCTGCGGCACCACGCCGCACGCCACGCCATCGCCGTGCTGGCGGTGATGCTGGGCGTGGCGCTGGCGTTCTCGGTGCACCTGATCAACGCGTCGGCGCTGTCGGAGTTCGGCGCGGCGGTGCGCAGCGTCAACGGCGAGCCCGACCTGAGCCTGCGCGCCGTGAGCGGCAGCGGCTTCGACGAGGCGCTCTACGGCCGCGTGGCCACGCACCCGCAGGTGGTGCTGGCGTCGCCGGTGGTCGAGGTGGACACCTACGCGCTCGACGCGCAGGGCCGGCGCGTGGCGCTGCGGGTGCTGGGGCTCGATGCGCTGGTGGCCCCGGCGCTCTCGCCGACCCTGCTGCCCGAGCCGGCCGCCGGTGCCGACCGCCTGGCGATGCTGGACCCTGGCGTGGTGTTCCTGAACCCGGCCGCGCAAGCGCTGCTGAAGCCGGACGGCGGCGACGGCCTGCTGCGCATGCAGAGCGGCCTGCGCCTCGTGACGCTGCGCATCGCCGGCGGCAGCAGCGCGCCAGGCGCGCCACTGGCCCTGATGGACCTGGCCGGTGCGCAGCAGGCCTTCGAGCGGCTGGGCCGGCTGAGCCGCATCGACTGCG
>NZ_AZND01000251.1:0-4572 GCF_000576205.1 Methylibium sp. T29
GGCGTGGCGGGGCCCAGCGTGGGCTCGGCGGGATCGTCGAAACTGCTCATGGACTGCTCGGTGTGGAAGCGGCGCCGAAGGCGGGCCGGATGTCCGCGGAAGGATACCAACTCACCTGGCCGTCGCGCTCCGCCACGCGAACGGCCTTGAGGCGCGCACCGCCACAGGGCCCGGCGATGCAGTAGCCGTCGGACGGCTCGTAGGTGGCGCCGTGGATCGAACAGACGATGTAGCGGCGGTCACCGTCCAGGAACTCGCCTTCCTGCCAATCCATCTCGACCGGCACATGGGCGCAGCGGTTCAGGTAGGCCACCAGCTGGCCGTCGACGCGCAGCACGAAGGCGCGCAGCGGCTGGCCGTGCTCGAGCACGTCGAACAGCACGGCCCGTCCGCCCTCGGCCAGGTCGGACGAGGCGCACAGCGGCACGCCGGTGCCGGGGTCGGCGGGCTCAGGCATGGGCGCGCAACCAGTGGTCGAGCTCGGCCGTCGAATGGGCCACGAAGCGCGGTGCGTAGGTCTCGAAGGCCGCCGGCTCGTGCGCTCCGAAGCTGACGGCGACGCTGGCCGTGCCGGCGTTGGCGGCCAGTTGCAGGTCGTGCGTGGTGTCGCCGATCATCAGCGTGCGGGCCGGCGCGACGCCCAGCTCGGCCATCAGCTCCTGCAGCATGCGCGGATGCGGCTTGGACGCGGTCTCGTCGGCGGTGCGGGTGGCGTCGAACAGACCCTGGAGCTGCACCGTGTGCAGCGCCTCGTCGAGCCCGCGGCGCGACTTGCCGGTGGCCACGCCCAGCCAGTGCTGGCGCGCCTTCAGCGCGTGCAGCATGTCCAGCGCGCCGGCGAACAGGCTGAGCTCGTGCTGCCGCGCGAAGTAGTGGTGCCGATAGCGTTGACCGAGCTCGGGGTAGCGCTCGCGCGGCAGGCCGGGCACGGCATGCTGCAGCGCCTCCTGCAGGCCCATGCCGATCACGTAGGCGGCCTGGGTGTCGCCCGGCACCTCGGTGCCGAGGTCGGCGGCGGCCGCCTGGATGCACTTGACGATCAGCGCGGTGGAGTCGTACAGCGTGCCGTCCCAGTCGAACACGACGAGGTCGAACTGGCGGGGGCGGAATGCGCTCATGGAGGGGGCGGTGGGGCCGCGACGCGCGGCAGGGCTGTCAGGAGGAGCCGGCATTCTGCCGGCAGGGCGGCCTCGAGCTCGATCGTCTCGCCGCTCGCGGGGTGCTCGAAGCGCAGCCGCCGCGCGTGCAGGAACATGCGGTCGAACTTCACCCCCGGCACGGCCTCGCCGCGGGCGAAGGCCTTGTTCAGCGCGAAGTCGCCGTATTTGTCGTCACCGACGATGGCGTGGCCGGCGTGCGCGAGGTGCACGCGGATCTGGTGAGTGCGGCCGGTCTTGATGGTCACGTCGAGCAGGGTGTAGCCGGCGTAGGCGGCGGCCACCTGCACCAGCGTGATCGAACGTTGGCCGTCCTCGTCGTCCGCGCCGGTGACGCGCACCCGGCGCTCGCCGGCACCGTCGAGGTACTTGTGCAGCGGCGCGTCGATCACCTTGTGCCGGGCCGGCCAGGCCCCGGGTACCAGCGCCGCGTAGGTCTTGCCGGTCTCGCGCGCGCGGAACTGGTCCTGCAGACGCGTGAGTGCGCTGCGCTTCTTGGCGAGCAGCAGCAGGCCGGAGGTCTCGCGGTCGAGGCGGTGCACCAACTCCAGGAACTTCGCCTGCGGCCGGGCCCGGCGCAGCTGCTCGATGACGCCGAAGCTCACGCCGCTGCCGCCGTGCACGGCCACGCCGGCCGGCTTGTCGATCACCAGCAGGTGCTCGTCCTCGTGAACGACCGGGAACTCGCGGGGCGGCGCAGCCTCGCGCTCGGCCGGGGTGGCCATCCGCACCGGAGGCAGGCGCAGTTCATCGCCGGCCGCGAGCCGCGTGTCGGCGGCGGCGCGGCCCCGGTTCACCCGCACCTCGCCGCTGCGGATGATGCGGTAGACGTGCGTCTTCGGCACGCCCTTGAGCGTCTTGACGAGGTAGTTGTCGAGCCGCTGGCCGGCGCCGTCTTCGCCGACCGTCAGGTGTCTCACCGCGGGGGCCGGCGGTGGTCGCGCGGCCGGGCTGGCGACCGGGCGCGGGGCAGCCACCGGGGCTCGCGAGGCCTTGCGCGCCGGGGCCGCTTTGCCTCCTATAATGCGTTGCACCACGTGTGCGCCGTAAGTGATTGATTTGCTTGAGTTTAGCGGTCACTTCGCCGTGGCGTGGGCCCTGCAGCCGGATCGGCGGCAGGTATTCGGTGATGCAACGCCGCGTCGAGCGGCCGGGCCGGCTCCCAAGGTGAGCGGCAGGCGGCGCGAGGCGGCGGCAGAGCCAGCGTAGTACGAACCAACCAACAAGGTTTTCCGGTGGCAGACCGGAGGTGCCCCAGGCACCGGCGAGCTGCCCCCCGCGCCCCGTGATGTCCCGGATGTCTTCGGCCCGCCCCCTCCCCTTCGCGCTCCGATCGCCCGCAGCCCCGTCGCTGCGCGTCGGCCCGCGCGTGTGCGGAAGGAGCGCGCCACGCCACGGCCCGGCCGTGGCAAGCCCATCCAGACCCACGCGGACGCACGCGCCAACGCTTGAGCGCCGCAGCGCCCTGACGGGCGTGGTGAGCGGTCGAGTCCAGGGCGATTCCTTCCGGTTCCTCCACGCTGTTTCGTGCATCGACAGGCCGTGCCCGGCGACGGGCCTGGTCGGATTCGTGTGCGGGCGGGCCCCTGGCCTCCCGCACGAAGGAGTGCACATGAAACGCATGCTGATCAATGCCACGCAATCGGAAGAACGGCGCCTGGCGATCGTCGACGGGCAGAAACTGCTCGACTTCGAGACCGAGATCGAGGGGCGCGAACAGCGCAAGGGCAACATCTACAAGGCCGTCGTCACCCGCGTCGAGCCGTCGCTGGAGGCCTGCTTCGTCGACTACGGCGAGGACCGCCACGGCTTCCTGCCGTTCAAGGAGATCTCCAAGCAGTTCTTCAAGGAAGGCGTGACCGTCCGCGACGCGAAGATCCAGGACGTGATCTCCAACGGCACCGAGCTGCTGGTGCAGGTCGAGAAGGAGGAGCGCGGCAACAAGGGCGCGGCGCTGACCACCTTCGTCAGCCTGGCCGGGCGCTACCTGGTGCTGATGCCCAACAACCCGCGCGGCGGCGGCGTGTCGCGCCGCATCGAGGGCGAGGACCGCGAGGAGCTCAAGGAGAACCTCGACCAGCTCGAGTACCCCAAGGGCATGAGCCTGATCGCGCGCACCGCCGGCATCGGGCGCAGCGCCCCCGAGCTGCAGTGGGACCTGAACTACATGCTCAAGCTGTGGAGCGCCATCGACGGCGCGGCCAAGGCGGGCAAGGGCGCCTTCCTGATCTACCAGGAGTCCTCGCTGGTGATCCGTGCGATCCGGGACTACTTCCACGCCGACATCGGCGAGATCCTGATCGACACCGACGACATCTACGAGCAGGCCCAGCAGTTCATGAACCACGTGATGCCGGAATCGGCCTCGCGGGTCAAGCGCTACAAGGATGACGCACCGCTGTTCAGCCGCTTCCAGATCGAGCACCAAATCGAGACCGCGTTCTCGCGCACGGTGAACCTGCCCTCGGGCGGCGCGATCGTGATCGACCACACCGAGGCGCTGGTCTCGGTCGACGTGAACTCGGCGCGCTCGACGCGCGGCTCCGACATCGAGGAGACCGCGACGCGCACCAACCTCGAGGCGGCCGACGAGATCGCGCGCCAGATGCGGCTGCGCGACCTGGGCGGCCTGATCGTCGTCGACTTCATCGACATGGAGGAGAGCAAGAACCGCCGCGAGGTCGAGACCCGCCTGCGCGACGCGCTGCGCACCGACCGCGCGCGCGTGCAGTTCAGCTCGATCAGCAAGTTCGGCCTGCTCGAACTGAGCCGTCAGCGCCTGCGCCCGGCGCTCAGCGAAGGCAGCCACATCACCTGCCCGCGCTGCAACGGCACCGGCCACATCCGCGACACCGAGTCTTCCGCGCTGCAGATCCTGCGCATCATCCAGGAAGAGTCGATGAAGGAGAACACCGCCGCCGTGCACGTGCAGGTACCGGTGGAGGTCACGTCCTTCCTGCTCAACGAGAAGCGCACCGAGATCACCAAGATCGAGCTGCGTCAGCGCACCACCGTGCTGCTGGTGCCCAACAAGCACCTCGAGACGCCGAACTACAAGCTCGAGCGCCTGCGTCACGACGACCCCCGTCTGGAGAACCTGCAGGCCAGCTACACGATGATCGAGGAGCCGGACGACGAGGTCGGCATCACCCGGCGCGAGAAGGCCAAGGCCAAGCAGGAACCGGTGATCAAGGGCGTACTGCCCGATCTGCCCGCCCCGGTGGCCGCGCCGAAACCGGAACCGGTGGCCAAGGCTCCGGTGGCCGCAGCGCCGCCGGTCGTGGCGGCACCGGTGCCTGCCAGCCGCGACGCGGGCGGCGGTGGATTCTTCGGCTGGCTGAAGAAACTCTTCGGCGGCGACGTGCCGCCGGCCACCGCACCCGCGGTCAGCGCGCCTGTCGCACAGCCGGCGAAG
>NZ_AZND01000252.1:0-4565 GCF_000576205.1 Methylibium sp. T29
CCGGCCGAACCGCGCACGAGCAGCGTGCCGCCGCGCATGCCGTCCATGCTGCCCGGCAGGGCGCTGGCGGCGTAATCGCCGACGTTGCCGCCGATCTCCAGCCGGCCGCCCGACATCTCGCAGGCCGCCAGCAGGCCGGCATGACGGCGCGCGACGATCTCGCCGCCGCTCATGCCGGCGCCGAGGTAGTCGCCGACCGGGCCGTCCACGTGGATGCGTCCGGCGGTGAGCTGCCAGCCGATGCGGTCGGCGCGGGACAGATCGCCCTCGAAGCGGAGCGCGTCGTCGCTTCGTGCGGTGATCGTGAACAGCTCGCCCAGCGCGACCGACTCGTTGCCGTGCCAGACGCCGAACTTCGCCACCGCGTCGGCCGACAGACCGGCGAGGGCCGCGGGCGACAGCGCGCGCAGATCCAGGCGCAGCGCCGGTGCCTGCTTCAGCGTGAGTGTCCAGCCGCTCATGACCGCCCCTCGCTCACGGCCGCCGGCCGCTCACGATCCCCCGCGGGGATGTCGCCCGGCTTCGGGCGGCCGTGCGCCGCTCATGACCGCCCCTCCGCCGTGCCCGGCACCAGCTTGTGCAGGTGATAGAGGAAGGGCCCGAGCTTGCCACCGTAGTTGCCGGCGCCGATGCGCTTCAGGCCCGACGCGGCGCCACGCTCGATCAGGGTCTTCAGGCCGGTGCGCATCGCAGCCGCCACGTCGGCGTCGGTCAGTCCGTCGATCACGATCTCCATCACGCTGCCGATGTCGGGGCCGAGCTCGCTCTTCGCGGCCAGCTCGCGCAGGCTGGGGCAGTAGGCGTCGTTGGTCGACGCGCCGAGCGTCGGGTACTTGCTGCCGACCTTGGAGCCCGAGCGCACCACGCCGCCGGGGAAGGGCATCACGATGTTGGGCAGCTGCTTCATCGCGGCGACCGCGGCTTCCGCCGCCGCCAGCGCCGCCGCGGTGTCGGTCGCCAGCAGCAGCAGGTTGCCGCCGCCGACGGCCTGGGTCGTGACCCAGGTGGTTTCCTGCGCGACGAACTCGCCGTCCATCACCGGCACGCGCCAGTAGCGCTGGCCGCCAATCACCTTGCTGGTCTGCCAGCCGTCGCCGAAGAAGCGCAGGTTCTTGCCCAGCGCGATCGCGTCGCCCTCGAACAGTCCGGCGTAGACCGCGGTGGTCGGGCAGGTCAGCACGCACTGGCCGACGCGCTTCTCGACCTGCTTGGCGAGTTCGCGGCCGCTCATCGAGAAGATCAGGATCGCGATGCCGGGCCGCCCGTCGGGCGTTTCCTCGGGCGCCAGCTCGCGCTCGATGCCGGCCTCGCAGCCGCAGGCGATCACCGAGGTGGCGAAGCCGGTGGTGGCCACCGCCGCATGGCGCGCCCATTCGAGGTTGTGCGCCGTGATGACGAGCCGCGTGCCCTTCATCGGAAAGGCTTCGGCGAAGCTGTCGTCGATGACGATGCCGTTGAGTTCCATCGCGTCAGTTCGCAGTCGTCGTGAAGCAGGCGGTCGGCAGCAGCCGCCCGCCGTTGCAGCACCGGCACAGCTCGTCGTGGCCGATCACGGCGTTGCGCAGGCTCACGCTCAGGTGCTTCTCGGTGTAGGGCGCCAGCAGCTTCTCGATGCCGCGGTCGAAGGCCGGCTCGACGAAGTGCGTGCCGCCGGTCGGCGTGGCGGTGATGACGCCGGCCCGCGCCACCCGCACGCCGTCCTTGAACACGTGCTCCGGCGCGGTGAACATCGTCTCGCGGTTGGCGTGCTCGCGGTAGACGGCGATGTCGGCCGCGGCACCGACGCCGAGCTGGCCGCGGTCCTTCAGGCCGAGCAGCTTCGCGGGGCCGGCGCGCGTCATGATGGCCACCTCGTTCAGCGTCAGCTCGCGCGTGATCGAGCCCAGCGCCGACTGCGCCACCACGTCGGGGTGGAGCTTCGCGAACTGCTCGTCGCGGAAGCTCTTGTCCGTCAGCAGCCGGATCAGGTGCGGGTAGCTGGTGAACGGCGCGCCGTTCGGGTGGTCGGTGGTCAGCACCACGCGCCACGGGTCCTTCACCAGCAGGAAGATCTCCAGCCCGATCGCCCACTGCAGCGCGTTCACGTAGCTCTGCTCGCGGTACTTGAACGGCACCACGCCGCAGCCGGCGTCGCATTCGATGTCGGCGCCGATCCACTTGCGCGGGTTCGCGAGGCCGGCGTTGGCGTGCTGGCGCATCGTGTCGCCCGAGGCGGTCACGGTCTGGCCGAACATGATCTGGCCGACGTCGATGCTCACGTTCGGGTGGGCGTTCACCGCGTCGGCCAGGCGCTGCGCGGCCGACGAAAACTTCTTCGGGCCCTCGGTGCCGTAGGCGTGGAACTGGATGTGCGTCAGGTGCGCCGGCAGGCCCTCCAGCGCGTCGATGGTCGCGAGCGTGGACTCGATGTTGCCCGCCACGCCGAGGTTGCTGCCGTGGATGTGCAGCGGGTGCGGTACGCCCAGTTCATGCAGTGCCTTCGCCAGCGTGTGCACGATCGTGCGCGGCGTCACCCGCCAGTGAGCGTGCTCCTCGTCGACGTCGAGCTTGCGCTGGTTGAACTTGAAGGCCGAGATGCCGCCCGGGTTCACCACCTTCACGCCCATCGCCTTCGCGGCGTGGAGGGTCCAGCCGGCGTAGTCGCGGATCTGCTGGAACTCGCGGCCCTCGGCGAGCAGTTGCAGGAACAGCTCGTCGTTGCCGAGCATCACGTAGGCGCCGTGGTCGAGGATGGGCGTGTCGCCCATCTCCATGTGCGCATGGCGCGCGTTCGAATGCATCATCGCCGGCTCGAAGGCCGCCGTGTAGCCCATCTCGCGTACCGGTAGCCGGTGGCCAGCGTGCCGGGCGTGCAGTGGCCGCACGAGGCCAGCTCCAGCGGGTTGGTCGGCAACGCGATCGGGTCGCGGTTGAGGCGGTGGTCTTCCGGCAGCAGCATGCGCGCGAGGTTGACCTTGCCGCCGCCGATGTGCGTGTGCATGTCGATGCCGCCGGCCATCACCACGCAGCCGCTGGCGTCGATGTCCTCGCCCACCGCTTCCTTGGGATGCAGCTCGACGATGCGGCCGTCGCGCACGCCGATGTCGCGCACTGCGTCGACGCCGTTCGCCGGGTCGATGACGCGTCCGCCGCGCAATCGCAGCGTGCCGCTCATGCCGACCTCCCGGCCCGCAGCGTGCGCACGCGCGCGTTCAGGCGCTGCAGCACCTGCGCCACCGTCGGCAGCCCGTCGTCGTACACCGCCTCCAGCGGCAGTGCCACGCCGCCGTCGAAGCGGAACAGGTGGCCTGCCGAGCCCATGCCCGGCGTCGACACCGGGATGAACACCGCATCGGCACCGGCGCCGGCCTGCTGTGCCGGATGGCCCAGCACCACCGTCGGTATCGAAGCGCTCGGGGCCGCCGGCTCCGGGCCGAAGGCCGACACCCACAGCAGCGCGTCGACGCTGCCCTCGGCCAGCAGCCGCTTCGCGTCGAAGCGCAGCGGCTCGTGTTCCAGCCCCAGCGGGCCGGCGCGGCTGCGCAGCGGCAGGCCCGACAGCCAGGTGAAGACGTAGTTCACCGTCTGCAGCCCGTCCTTGCCGCTGAGCGGCAGCAGCGCGGCGCGCGAACGCTGGTTGAGCGTGCCCACCAGGCGGTTCAGCGCCTCGGCGATCAGCGCGCCGTGCTCGGGCAGCTGCGACGATTCCCACACGACGACGGCGTAGCGCGCCGCGTGCAGTTGCGCTGCCAGTTCGGCCAGCGCCGGGCCGCGCGTGGCACGCGCCGGCCGTCCACCAGCGCGGCGAGCTGCGCGACACTGTCGAACAGGTCGCCGCTCAGCGCGACGCTGCGCTGCGTGACGCCGGCCAGGCCGTCGAGCGCCGGCTCGGTGGCGCCGCCGAGGAAGACGATCTCGCGCTGCGCGACCAGCGGCTCGCCGATGCCCACGCGGCGCCACAGCCCTGGAAAATTCTCGCGCGGCGACGCGCCGACGCAGACGATCAGGTCGGCGCGGTTGCGCACCTCGGCCAGCGTGGTGGTGAAGGCGCCGCGGTCCTGCAGCGCGCGCAGCGTGTGCAGCTGGGCGGCGCCACCGGCGGCGTCGCAGATGGCGCCGGTGGCACAGGCCAGCGGGTAGAGGGCGCGCGCACCGTCGACGTCGGTCGCCAGCCCGCCGAACAACGGCTGGCGGCTCGCCGCGAGCCGCTGCGCGGCCTGCTCGATGGCCTCGTCGAGCGAGGCGGGTTGCCCGGCGATGCTCGGCGTGGCACTCGAGCGCTCCGGCCGGAAGTGCGCCAGCGCGCGCTGTGCGCGCTCGCAGCCGGGGCCGCTCAGAGAGAAACGTCCGTCCTGCTGCGCCAGTTGCAGGTCGTCGTTCAGCAGCGCACAAAACGGGCTGGTCCAGGCGCGGGGGGCAGGGGCGTTCACGGGATCCATCATCGGCGCGCTGTCACGCAAAGCATGTGCCACGGGCGGGGCCGCGCGGCAGCGCGGCCGCATCCGCACCGGCCCGCGACACTGTGTGGCTGGCGCCGCCACAAGCGCCACAGTCTGTGCCGTCGCCCGGCGCGCCGACCACAGCCG